>NZ_JALNPM010000020.1:0-50024 GCF_024520875.1 Pantoea sp. Ft-CA_14
GCCATCCCCGGCGGTCCGTCAGGCAGGCGAATGAAGTGAAGGAACCGCGCAGCGGCGCGAGGACCGCCAGCCCCTGCGCGGCACCAGACTGCGTTATCACCTGTCGCTTAACTGACTGGCATCAGAGCCGGGGCTCCGCTTTTTATCAGGCAGACTTAACGAGTCAGATCATCAAAGAATTTTTTCACGCCGTCGAAAAAACTCTTGGAGCGTGGGCTGTTATGCTCACCGCTCGGGCCGCCAAAACTCTCTTCCAGTTCACGCAACAGCGCTTTCTGTTTCTCATTCAGGCTGACCGGTGTTTCCACCACGACACGACACAGCAGATCGCCGACCGCGCCGCCACGCACAGATTTCACGCCACGTCCGCGCATGCGGAACAGCTTGCCGGTCTGAGTTTCTGACGGCACTTTCAGCTTCACGCGACCATCCAGGGTCGGTACTTCAATCTCACCGCCCAGCGCTGCCATCGCAAAGTTGATCGGCACTTCACAGTAAAGATTGTTCTCTTCACGCTCGAAGATCGGGTGTTTCTTCACCGAGACCTGAACGTAGAGATCGCCTGCAGGTGCGCCCTGCTCGCCCGCTTCGCCTTCGCCGCTCAGACGAATGCGATCGCCGGTGTCGACCCCTGCCGGGATTTTCACTGACAGCGTTTTCGACTTCTCAACGCGGCCATGACCATGACAGGCGTTGCACGGATCTTTAATCACCGAGCCGCGACCATGACAGGTCGGACAGGCCTGCTGAACGGTGAAGAAGCCCTGACGCATCTGCACCTGGCCTGCACCGTGACAGGTTGAACAGGTTTGTGGCTGCGTTCCCGCTTTCGCGCCGCTGCCGTGGCAGACGTCACACTCTTCCAGCGTTGGAATGCGGATCTCTTTGGTCACGCCGCGTACCGCTTCTTCCAGCGACAGCTCCATGTTGTAGCGTAAATCGGCGCCACGGGATGCGCGCTGACGGCGTCCACCACCAAAGATGTCACCGAACACGTCGCCAAAGATATCGCTGAAGTCTGCGCCGCCGCCACCAAAGCCGCTGCCGCCGTATCCACCGCCACCCATACCGCCCTGTTCAAAGGCTGCATGACCATATTGATCGTAGGCCGCACGCTTCTGCGCATCGGTCAGGATTTCGTACGCTTCCTTGACCTCTTTGAATTTGGCTTCGGCTTCTTTGTCACCGGGATTACGGTCCGGGTGAAATTTCATTGCCAGGCGTTTGTAAGCCTTTTTGATTTCACGCTCGTCCGCGGATTTGGCGACGCCTAAAATCTCGTAGTAATCACTCTTCGCCATGTTTATTTAGCCCTTAACATGATCGCACGGGCGTGGAGAGATCTCCTACGCCCGTGCTGGTTTCAACGGCTGTCAGGCCAACCGTCGCGCCCGGTCAGGGGCAATTATTTCTTGTTGTCTTTCACTTCTTCGAATTCAGCATCGACAACGTCGTCATCTTTCTTCGCTGACGCGTCACCGGCATCCGCTGCACCCGCCTGAGACTGCTGTGCTGCTTCCATCAGTTTGCCGGACACTTCCATCAGCGCCTGCATTTTGGCGTCGATTTCCGCTTTGTCTTCGCCTCTCAGCGCAGTTTCCAGCGCGGCCAGAGCGGCTTCGATTGGCGCTTTGTCATCAGCTGACAGTTTGTCGCCGGCTTCTTCCAGCTGCTTACGCGTGCTGTGGGCAATCTGATCGCCCTGGTTACGCGTCTGTACCAGCTCTTCGAACTTGCGGTCAGATTCAGCGTTCGCTTCCGCATCACGCACCATTTTCTGGATCTCTTCATCGCTCAGACCTGAAGAGGCTTTGATGGTGATTTTCTGCTCTTTACCGCTGTTCTTATCTTTCGCCGACACGTGCAGGATACCATCCGCATCGATGTCGAAGGTCACTTCGATCTGCGGCAGACCGCGTGGCGCGTTCTGGATACCGTCGAGGTTGAACTGGCCCAGTGACTTGTTGTCATTGGCGCGCTTACGCTCACCCTGCAGCACGTGAATGGTCACGGCTGACTGGTTATCTTCAGCAGTCGAGAAGACCTGGCTGTGCTTGGTTGGGATGGTGGTGTTTTTGCTGATCAGCGAAGTCATCACGCCACCCATGGTTTCGATACCCAGTGACAGCGGGGTAACGTCCAGCAGCAGCACGTCTTTCACGTCGCCACCCAGTACACCACCCTGAACCGCAGCACCGACCGCGACCGCTTCGTCCGGGTTCACGTCTTTACGTGGCTCTTTACCGAAGAACTCAGTCACTTTGGCCTGAACCAGTGGCATACGAGTCTGACCACCCACCAGGATAACGTCGTTGATGTCTGAAACAGACAGACCCGCATCCTGCAGCGCAACTTTCAGTGGCGCGATTGAGCGAGCAACCAGATCTTCAACCAGTGACTCCAGTTTAGAGCGGGTCACTTTGATGTTCAGGTGTTTAGGACCGGTCGCATCTGCCGTGATGTATGGCAGGTTAACGTCGGTCTGCTGTGCAGAAGAAAGTTCGATTTTCGCTTTCTCTGCCGCTTCTTTCAGACGCTGCATCGCCAGTGGATCGTTGTGCAGATCGATGCCCTGGTCTTTCTTGAATTCAGCAACCAGATAGTTAATCAGGCGGCTATCGAAGTCTTCACCACCCAGGTGGGTATCACCGTTGGTCGCCAGAACTTCAAAGGTTTTTTCGCCGTCAACTTCGTCAATCTCAATGATTGAGATATCGAAGGTACCGCCACCCAGGTCATAAACCGCGATGGTGCGGTTACCCTGGCCTTTATCCAGACCGTATGCCAGTGCAGCAGCAGTCGGTTCGTTAATGATACGTTTGACTTCCAGACCCGCGATACGGCCGGCGTCTTTGGTCGCCTGACGCTGCGCATCGTTGAAGTAAGCCGGTACGGTGATCACGGCTTCAGTCACTGGCTCACCGAGGTAATCTTCGGCGGTCTTTTTCATTTTCTTCAGCACTTCAGCAGAGATCTGCGGCGGTGCCATTCTCTGACCTTTC
The DNA here is from genome assembly GCF_024520875.1 of Pantoea sp. Ft-CA_14. NCBI lineage: Bacteria > Pseudomonadati > Pseudomonadota > Gammaproteobacteria > Enterobacterales > Erwiniaceae > Pantoea > Pantoea sp. Ft-CA_14. The sequence continues at coordinate 3,003 of NZ_JALNPM010000020.1, forward strand.
ACTTCCAGCCATGCGTCGCCGTTGTCAGCGCCAGTGATTTTGTACGGCATGATTTTAATATCACGCTGTACTTCTTCGTCCTGGAAGCGACGACCGATCAGACGCTTAATTGCGAACAGGGTATTCTGCGGGTTGGTCACTGCCTGACGTTTAGCCGGTTGACCGACCAGAATTTCGCCATCCTGTGTATACGCAATAATTGAAGGCGTGGTGCGATCGCCCTCGGCATTTTCCAGCACGCGTGCTTTAGTGCCATCCATGATCGCAACACAAGAGTTGGTTGTACCCAGGTCAATACCAATAATCTTACCCATCTAAACATCTCCCACTTAAATTCGTTGCCAATTTGGGTTGTGAACCTTTTATGTGGGCGGGTTGTTTGCATTCAACTGCCAGCACATGCTTTTTTTCCAACGTTCACAACGCTCGATGACAAGTAAATGGGGCCGCTTCGATGCGCATCAAGGGCTAAACCAAAAAAAAATTTTTACCTTTGGCCCTGTCGGGATCAAAGAACGCTGCCACAACGCTGAATATGATGCGTCGCCTTGTTCCCCTCAGGGAGCAGGACGGAATCCGTTTATTACATCAACGATCATTTTACTGCCGAGGAACTATGGCAAATTCAACGCTGGCTAACCCTGCCCCGCTGGGATTAATGGGATTTGGCATGACGACCATTTTGCTGAACCTGCACAACACGGGCCTGTTTGCCATGGACGTGGCGATTTTAGCCATGGGCATTTTTTATGGCGGGATTGCACAGGTGCTGGCCGGTCTGCTGGAGTTTAAAAAGAACAACACTTTCGGGCTGACCGCCTTTACCTCTTACGGCATGTTCTGGTTAAGCTTTGTGGCGATTCTGCTGTTACCTGAAATGGGTCTGGCAAAAGCGCCAGACGAACGTTTCCTGGGAGCCTGGCTGGCACTGTGGGGCATTTTCACGCTGTTTATGTTCGTCGGTACGCTGAGAGGTGCGCGGATGCTGCAGTTTGTTTTCGGCTCGCTCTCGCTGCTGTTTCTGCTGCTGGCCGTGGCCCATCTTATGCACCTGCCGGCGCTGGTGGTCTCCGCGGGCTGGGTCGGGATACTCTGTGGAGCCAGCGCCTGCTATCTGGCGATGGGTGAAGTGCTGAACGAAACCTTTGGCCGCCCCATTCTGCCGATTGGCGCGAAATCACTCTAAGCCTGCCTTTACGCATAAAAAAAGACGCGGAGCCTGGCTCCGCGTCCCCGCATTACAAAGAGTTAATCCCCTGCTGCAGGCCAGGCTCGTGGCTGACATCACGCCGCAGCCAGATCCCCGTCAGCAATCCTACCAGCGCCAGCGCCATCACATACCAGCAGGGTGCCATCACTGAGACGTTCATCAGCAGCGACACAAAGATCGGTGTCAGCCCGCCGAAGATCGCATAGGAGAGATTGTAGGAAAATGAGAGTCCGGTAAAACGCACTTCTGCCGGAAAGGCGCGCACCATCACAAAGGGCACCACGCCGACGATACCGACGCTGAGACCCGCCACGCCATAAAGCAGGAAGAGCTGCTGTGGATAGAGGGCGGTCAGGTGATAAAACTGCCAGCTACAGATCGCCAGCAGCAGGCTGCCGACACACAGCGTACGACTGGCACCAAAGCGATCGGCCGCGAGTCCGGCAATAATGCAGCCAATGCAGAGCATCACGGTGGCGATGCTGTTGGCCTGCAGGGTCAGCGCGGGAGCGATGCCCTGCTGTTTTTGCAGCCAGACCGGCGACATCAGGATCACCACCACGATGCAGGCGGAGAGCAGCCAGGTCAGCAGCATAGAGATGACAATCGACTTTTTATGCTCTGCCAGCACGGTCTTCAGCGGCAGGGTTTCAGCCAGCGCTTTACGCTGCTGCATCTCGATAAACACCGGCGTCTCATGCAGCCAGCGACGCAGGTACATCGCGACCAGCCCGAACACGCCGCCGAGGAAGAACGGGATGCGCCAGCCGCCATCATGGATCGCCTGCTGCGACATTGAGGTATTGATCAGCGTGGCCACCAGCGAACCCAGTAAAATGCCGATAGTCAGCCCGGCCGTCAGCGTGCCGCAGGCGATGCCGATACGTTTATAGGGCACGTGTTCCGCGACAAATACCCAGGCGCCCGGCACTTCACCGCCAATCGCCGCGCCCTGTAACATCCGCATCAGCAGCATCAGCAGTGGCGCAGCAATGCCAATCGTCTGCCAGGTGGGTAAAGCGCCCATCATCAGGGTCGGCAGCGCCATCAGCAGAATGCTCAGGCTGAACATCTTTTTGCGCCCGAGCTTATCGCCAAAATGCGCCATCACGATGCCGCCCAGCGGACGAGCCAGATAGCCTGCGGCAAAAATGGCAAACGTCTGCAGCTGACGCAGCCATTCTGGGATATCCGAGGGGAAAAAGAGTTCGCCAATCACGGTGGCGAAGAAGACGAAGATAATGAAGTCGTAGAATTCCAGCGCGCCGCCCAGCGCGGCCAGCGCCAGGGTCTTGTAATCCTTACCGGTCAGACGCTGAGTGTGAGTCGGATTCATAATATTCCAGAGGCAAAAGAGATAAAGTTGTAAAGATCTTATTACTATACCGTCAATCTTTTGCCACACCAGCAAGGATATAGCTTATGCCTGAAATGGGGAATATTTAGTTATTTATCTCACGTATAGCGCTTTTAGGCCGAAATGCTGCTACTACGCTGGAATGCGTTTCGACGTAAGGCCCTTCCAGCAACTGTAAACAATAAGGTACAGATGCAAAGATGCCGTGAACTTTTACGTTGCCCTGCTCATCCTTCAGCCCTTCCAGCGTCTCTTTGATCGACTTCGGCTGACCAGGCAGATTGAGGATCAGCGACTGCTTGCGGATCACCCCGACCTGACGCGACAGAATCGCGGTCGGTACGAACTGCAGGCTGATCTGGCGCATCTGCTCACCAAAACCAGGCATTTCACGATCGGCAACGGCTAAGGTGGCATCGGGCGTGACATCGCGTCGGGCCGGACCGGTGCCGCCGGTGGTTAACACCAGATGGCAAAAACGTTCATCGACCAGTTCGCAAATCGCCTGCTCAATCATCGGCTGCTCGTCGGGCACCAGTCGGGACTCAATCTCAAACGGGCTGCTGATTGCGCTGCCGAGCCAGCTCTCCAGCGCGGGAATACCCTGATCCTGATAAATGCCGTTCGCGGCGCGATCGGAGACCGAGATCAGGCCAATGCGTAATGTATTCATGATTAGCTTCGCTGTGATTTACCGCGGTGCGGTTGGAGTAAAAGGGGAATAGCCGAGAGGATAATATAAAGTGAAAGGGTCGGAAAAGGGAAAACCGTGGCAGCCTGCGCCGCCACGGTCAACAGATTACAGCAGTTCTGCCAGCATCTTCTCAAGTTTGCCCTGATCAACGGCAAAATTGCGGATACCTTCTGCCAGCTTCGCAACCGCCATCGGATCCTGGTTGTGCTGCCACAGGAACTCAGACTCGGTCATGCGCGCCGGACGCGCTTTCACTTCGCCGCTGTAGCTCAGTTTACGCTCCAGGGTGCCTTCGCTCTCCGCCAGCTCTTTCAGCAGGGCAGGAGAAATGGTCAGACGGTCACAGCCAGCCAGCTCGATGATTTCGCCGACGTTACGGAAGCTGGCGCCCATCACCACGGTTTCATAGCCGTGCTGCTTGTAGTAGTTGTAGATTTCAGAAACTGAAACCACGCCTGGATCTTCGTGCGCGGCATACTCTTTCTTGTCGGTGTTGGCTTTGTACCAGTCGAGGATACGGCCAACAAACGGAGAGATCAGGAACACGCCCGCTTCAGCACAGGCACGCGCCTGAGCAAAGGAGAACAGCAGCGTCAGGTTACAGTTGATACCCTCTTTTTCCAGCTGCTCTGCAGCACGGATGCCCTGCCAGGTAGAGGCCAGTTTGATCAGGATGCGGTCGTTGCTGATACCGGCATCATTGTAGAGTTTGATCAGGCTGCGGGCTTTGGCGATGCTGCCTTCAGTGTCGTAAGAGAGACGCGCATCCACTTCCGTCGAGATGCGGCCTGGGATCAGTTTGAGAATTTCCAGACCAATGTTCACGGCCAGCTTGTCAGAAACCAGCTGCAGCTGCTCTTCTTTGTTGCTGCTCTGCTCACGCGCCCAGCCGATCGCTTCATCGATCAGTTTACGGTATTCAGGAATTTGCGCGGCGTTGAGAATCAGAGAAGGGTTGGTGGTGGCGTCTTGTGGCTGATACAGCTTCATGGCTGCAATATCACCGGTGTCGGCGACGACGGTGGTGAGCTGACGCAGGGAGGTAAGTTTGTCCGTCATGTTCTTTTCTCTTAGTTAACTGTCAGTGTGAAAAAAGGCTGTTGCGATAATATCACGCGGCAACGGTGGCGCAAGGTCAGGGAATGCCGTTTACGATAGCGCGAACAAATAGGTGTGATTCGTCATTCTTTGCGGCTTTTTTGGTACACTGCGAAGCCTGATAAGCAGCCAATGCCCTGTTAAACCAGGCATTAACCGAGGAAGCAACTATGTTGATGGTGATCTCTCCCGCCAAGACGCTGGATTATGAAAGCCCGCTGGCGACAACGCGTTTCACCCAGCCTGCGCTGTTAGAAAAGTCACAACAGCTGATTGAAATTGCGCGCGAGCTGTCACCCGCCAGCATCGCCTCGTTAATGGGCATCAGCGATAAACTGGCGCACCTCAATGCCGAGCGCTTCAACAGCTGGCAGCCCGATTTTTCCCCTAAGAATGCCCGTCAGGCGATCCTGGCATTCAAAGGTGATGTCTACACCGGTTTACAGGCAAAGACCTTCAGCGATCAGGATTTCGATTTTGCTCAGCAGCACCTGCGTATGTTGTCAGGCCTGTATGGCGTGCTGCGTCCACTCGATTTAATGCAGCCTTACCGTCTGGAGATGGGCATTCGCCTGGCGAATCCGGCGGGCAAAGATCTCTACACCTTCTGGGGCGATCTCATCACTGAAACGCTGAATGCTGCGCTGGCGGAACAGGGTGATGAGGTGCTGATCAACCTCGCCTCGGACGAATATTTCCGGGCGGTTAAGCCGAAGACGCTGCGGGCACAGATGATTAAGCCGGTGTTCCTCGACGAAAAGAATGGCAGTTACAAAGTGATTAGCTTCTATGCCAAAAAGGCGCGTGGATTAATGAGTCGCTATGTGATTCAGCAGCGCCTGACGAAGCCGGAACAGCTTAAGGCGTTTGATCTGGATGGCTATCGTTTTGATGCAGCCAGCAGCAGCGAGAGCGAGCTGGTCTTTAAGCGCGCAGAGCAGTAACACCCCGCGCCCTCTGCTTTCCACAAACAGGCTTCCCGCAACCGGGAAGCCTTTCACAGGTTTACTTCAGCAGAAACGCCCGCAGCGAGGCGAAATCACCCTTCATCTGATGCGACAGCAGCGGCAGGTCGGCGCGCTCCGCTAACTCCGGCGGCAGCGTCAGGGTCTGTTCAAGGATCGCTTCCACACTTTCGCGGAATTTCGCCGGATGCGCGGTTCCCAGGAACACACCATACTCCCCTTCCTGCAGCTGATCGCGCAGCAGACGCCAGGCGATGGCGGCATGCGGCTCGGAAATGTAGCCCATCTCAGCCAGTTCACGCATGGCGGCGCGCGTGGTCTCATCCGAGACCGCACCACAGGCCAGATCGGTTAAGCGCCAGGTTTTACGGCGGAACAGCTCTTCCACACGCGGCCAGTTATTAGGCTGGCTGACATCCATGGCATTCGACAGCGTAGAGACCGTCTGGTTTGGCTGCCACTCGCCGTTGCCCAGGAAGCGCGGCACCGTGTCGTTGGCGTTGGTGGCGGCGATAAAGCGTTTGATCGGCAGGCCCAGCGATTTCGCCAGCAGACCGGCGGTCAAATCACCAAAGTTGCCGCTCGGCACTGACACCACCAGCTGATTACGTTTTTCCTGTGGCAGCTGCGCGACCGCTTCAAAGTAGTAGCAGATCTGCGCCAGCAGGCGGCTGATGTTGATGGAGTTAGCCGAGTTCAGGCCAATCGCGCGCTTCAGCTCTTCATCATCAAACGCCTGTTTCACCAGCGACTGGCAGGCATCAAAATCGCCGTCGATAGAGATGGTTTCGATGTTGCCGCCCAGGGTACAGAAGAGTTTCTCCTGCAGCGGACTGATTTTGCCCTGCGGATAGAGGATCACCACGCGCACGTTCTTCATGCCGTAAAAGGCGTGCGCCACGGCCGCGCCGGTATCACCGGAGGTGGCGGTGAGAATGGTGATCTGCTCATCTGAGCCTGAAAAATACGACAGCATCTGCGCCATAAAACGGCCGCCGAAATCTTTAAACGCCAGCGTCGGGCCGTGGAACAGCTCCAGACAGGCGATATCTTCGCTGACGGCTTTCACCGGGGCCGGAAAAGCAAAAGCGGCTTTAACACGCTCATGCAGCTGCTGGGCCGGAATCTCGTCACCAATGAAAGCCGAGAGAATTTTGCTGCTGCGGCTGACAAAATCCATCTCCAGCATCGCGTCGATGTCGGTCAGTTCAAACTCCGGCAGTTCCAGCGGAAAGAACAGACCCTGCTGCGAACCCAGACCCTGTTTCACCGCCTGGGCGAAGCTGACCTGCTCGTTGTGATCCTTAAGATTGTAGAGTTTCATGCGTTATCCCAATTGTCGTGCGCCAGCCGTGTCGAGACGGCAGATATGGACGAAGCCTTCATCATTCTGCAGATAGTGCTGGCTCAGCCAGTCAGCCATCCGCTGTGCCGTTTCCATCTGATTGCAAACGGCGAAAAGTGTCGGACCAGAGCCTGAGATACCGCACGCCAGTGCGCCAATATCTTTCGCGGCCTGCCGCGCCTCGGTGAAGCCTGGCAGCAGCCGGGTCCGGTAAGGTTCGGCAATCACATCCTGCATAAGTTTAGCTGCCAGCTGCGGCTGACGCGTATGGCAGGCGTGAATGAAGCCAGCCAGCAAGCGGCCATGCCTGATGCAGTCCTCTTTGCGGTACTGCGCCGGTAAAATGGCGCGCGCTTCTGCGGTTGAGACTTTAATGCCCGGATAGGCCATCACCCACAGCCAGTCATCAAAGCCCGGCACCGCCTGGCTGATAATGTCATTTTCCTGCAGCATCAGCTGAATGCCGCCGAGGAAGCAAGGGGCGACATTATCATAGTGCACGCTGCCGGAGATTCGCCCTTCCAGCTCGCCCATCAGGGTCAGTAACGTGCTGTCGCTGAGAGGCTTGCCGCAAAACTCGTTCATCGCCATTAAACCGGCCACCACCGAGCAGGCGCTGGAACCCAGCCCGGAGCCGATGGGCATGTTCTTCTCCAGCGTCATCGCCACCGGGATCGCTTTGCCGATTTCCTGGCAGAAACGCTGCCAGCACTGGTAAACAATATTCTCTTTCGGATCGGCGGGCAGCTTACTGACAAAACGTCCGGCGTTGGTCAGTGAAAACTGCTCTGCCGCTTCTACGGAGACGCAGTCACCCAGCAGGGAGCCATCTACCGGCGAAACCGCCGCGCCCAGCACATCGAAGCCGACGCTGACGTTACCAATCGAGGCCGGTGCGTAAATTTTTACCATGATTAAACTCCCAACTTCCATGACAGTGTCCGCAGCAGGTCGGCAAAGACACCGGCCGCTGTGACATCATTTCCTGCACCGTATCCGCGCAGCACCAGCGGAATCGGTTGATAGTAGCGGCTGTAAAACGCCAGCGCATTCTCGCCGTTTTTCACCTTATAGAGTGGATCGTTGCCGTCAACGGCGTCGATCTTCACTTTGCAGATGCCGCCCTCTTCAATCACGCCAACATAGCGCAATACTTTGCCCTCATCCTGCGCCTGCGCAACCCGGGCGGCAAAGGCGTTATCCAGCTCAGGCAGACGCTGCATAAACTGCTCAATGTCCTGGATTTCGGTCAGGCTGGCGGGCAGCAGCGGCTCAATCTCAATGTCGCTCAGCTCCAGCTGATGACCCGCTTCACGGGCCAGGATCAGCAGCTTACGCGCCACATCGGTGCCGGAGAGGTCGTCACGCGGATCGGGCTCGGTAAAGCCCATCTCACGCGCCATCGTTGTCGCCTGCGACAGTGACATTCCGTCATCCAGCTGGCCGAAGATATAGGACAGCGAGCCAGAGAGGATACCGGAGAAGCGCAGCAGCTCATCACCGGCGTTCATCAGGTTCTGCAGGTTTTCGATCACCGGCAGTCCGGCGCCGACGTTGGTATCATAGAGGAATTTACGCCGCGATTTGGCAGCGGCGGCGCGCATCTGCTGATAGTAATTCCAGGAGGAGGTGTTGGCCTTTTTGTTTGGCGTCACCACATGGAAACCTTCGCTGAGAAAGTCAGCATACTGATCGGCGACCGCCTGGCTGGAAGTACAATCCACAATCACCGGATTGAGCAGGTGATACTCTTTAACCAGACGGGTAAGACGACCGAGATTGAACGGCTCTTTCGCTTCGCCTAATGCCGCCTGCCAGTTGCTTAAATCAATGCCGTGGACGTGGGTTAACAGCGCACGGGAGTTAGCGATGCCGCAGACGCGCAGGTCGATATGCTTTTTCTTCAGCCACGCCTGCTGGCGATGTAACTGATCCAGCAGCGCGCCGCCGACGCCGCCGACGCCGACCACAAACACTTCGATTACCTGATCGGTGGCGAACAGCATCTGATGCACCACGCGAACCCCGGTGATCACTTCATCATTGTTCACCACCACCGAGATTGAACGCTCGGAGGAGCCCTGAGCAATCGCCACGATATTGATATTGGCGCGCGCCAGCGCCGAGAAGAATTTGGCTGAAATGCCGCGCAGCGTGCGCATGCCATCGCCCACCACCGAAATCACCGCCAGGTTTTCAATGATATCCAGCGGATCCAGCAGGCCATCTTTCAGCTCCAGGTAGAACTCCTCCTCCAGCACCTGACGCGCCCGCGCCAGCTCGCTCTGCGGCACGCAGAAACTGATGCTGTATTCGGAAGAGGATTGGGTGATCAGCACTACAGAGATGCCGGTGCGCGACATCGCCGCAAAGACTCTGGCCGCCATCCCGACCATCCCTTTCATGCCAGGACCGGAGACGTTGACCATCGCCATATTATTCAGGTTGGTGATGCCTTTTACCGGGTTCTCATCCTGTTCGCCTTCTGCTCCAATCAGGGTGCCGGGTGCCTGCGGATTGGCCGTGTTTTTGATCAGGCAGGGGATCTGGAACTGAGCAATGGGCGCGATGGTGCGAGGATGCAGCACTTTGGCGCCGAAATAGGAGAGCTCCATCGCCTCCTGATAGGACATCGACTTCAGCAGGCGCGCATCCGGCACCTGACGCGGATCGCAGGTATAGACGCCATCCACATCAGTCCAGATTTCACAGCAGTCGGCGCGCAGACAGGCGGCCAGCACAGCGGCTGAATAGTCTGAACCGTTACGGCCCAGTACGACCAGCTCGCCTCGCTCGTTACCAGCCGTGAAGCCTGCCATCAGGATCATGTTCTGCGGCGGAATCTGACTCGCTTCAATGCGACGGGTTGATTCGGCGATATCAACAGTGGATTCAAGGTAGTGGCCGACCGCCAGCAATTTCTCCACCGGATCGACCACGCTGACCTCATGGCCACGCGCCTGCAGCAGCGCTTCCATGATCGCAATCGAGAGTTTTTCACCGCGGCAGATAATCGCCGCGTTGACGCTGTCCGGGCACTGTCCCAGCAGGCTGATACCGTGCAGAACCTGCTTCAGCTGCGCAAACTCCAGGTCAACGCGGGTTTTCAGTCGATCGTACTCAAAGCCCGGCTGCGCGTCAGCCAGTCCCTGCAACAGCTCGCTGAAGATGCGTTCGGCGTCGCTGATATTCGGCAAAGCATCCTGACCACTGATGGTTTTTTCAATCATCGCCACCAGATGGTTAGTGATCTTTGCTGGCGCAGAGAGCACGGTTGCAACCTGTCCTTGTTGCGCATTACTTTCCAGAATGTCAGCGACGCGAAGAAACCGCTCCGCATTCGCTACCGAGGTCCCGCCGAATTTCAGCACTCGCATAATATAAACTCTCCTGAATTTAAGCCGAAAAAAAAGCCCGCACTGTTTAGGTGCGGGCTTATTTTCTGTTTTTCCTGTATGCGTCAGCCCGCACCGTTACCTGTGGTAATGGTGGTGGTAATAATTGTGGTGTTCAGGCTGATTTTACGCATTTAGATTTATTTTCTGTCTGTTTTTGTCTGTCCGTCTTGCTTCCAGAAGTAAAGCAAAGCGCACATTAAGTCAACCCGATTTGTCCGGCGGACAGATTTCCACCACTGCGCACAGCCACCGGTGAAAGCGTAAAACGCTGTTCGATCGGTTGCGATGCAGAAATTCCCTGCGATCTGTTGCTGTAAAATCAGCTTTTTGCCGAGGATTTATCTGTGAGTTTTTTTTCAATATCGTGCAGCAGACGATGCAGCATCGCACTGTCGCGCTGTTCCAGCAGCCCCACCCGCTGATCAATCCAGTCTGATAGCTTCTCATCATCACTGACCTCCAGTTGCGCCAGCAGCTGATGGAAACGCTGACGCAGCGCCTGCAACTGCTGCCCATCCGCCGCAGAGGCTTTTGATGCCTCAACCTGATTCAGCTTCGACAGCTGATAGCAGTAGACCATCACCGCCTGTCCGAGATTGAGTGAAGGATAGTCATTCGCCATCGGGATGCCGGTCAGCAGGTCTACAAGCTCCAGCTCCTCGTTGGTCAGCCCGCTATCTTCGCGGCCAAACACCAGCGCCATACTGTTTACCCACTGGCGTTTCTCCAGCAGTTGCGTTTCAACCTGCTCCGGTGTGGCGTAATAACGAAACTTTGCCCGGCTGCGCGCGGTGGTCGCGACCGAAAAATCGATGTCCGCTAACGCGTCGGCCAGGGTTGCAAAAGTCTGAACGTTGTCGAGAATTTCGCCGGCACCATGTGCCACCCGGCGTGCGGCGGGATCCTGCCAGGCGTCACTGGCAACGATGCGCAGCTGACTGAATCCCATGGTTTTCATGGCACGCGCCGCAGCGCCGATATTTTCTGGCCGCGCGGGCGAGACGAGAATCAGGGGAAAAAGCATATTTATTCCATTGGTCCATTAACATAACGCCATATTAACATGGCTGTTAATGATTCAGTCGCCAGAAAGTAATAAGAAAATCGTGTGTTAACCATGTTAAAACTGGTTAAAAGTGATGGCCTGAATCTTTTTATCCCTGAAACGAGCTTTATTAAAGAAATCATTATTAAACCATTTAACTTCAACGAGATAGAATGTGATTTCCGGCGGGTTTTATTTTGGCCCGACTGCATAAAAAATGTAACGAAAATGATGCTTTTTGTGAGCTAAACAGGCAATCTGCGAGAAGTTTTTCACAAAAGTGTTAACGTGCTACAATTGCATTTGATATAAGTCAACGAAGCGTTGTTTTTATGCTTATCGGTTGTAGTTGGTGCTGTTAGGTTGCTGTTAATACAGTTAGGATATGCGCCATTATCATTAACGCCCGGGGCATGCAATTTTCATCCTGACTGGCTGAGCTAATACTGTTGTTGACGTTGATAGATGGCTTATCAAAAATGTGATTTCGTACAACGGTTCAGCGCGGCCCGCCGCTCTCGATGATGGAGAACGCCATACCGCTGTACGCCCTGTTTTCAATTTGTTGGCAAATTTTAGGTAGCTAAACATGCAGACCCCGCACATTCTTATCGTTGAAGACGAACTGGTCACGCGTAATACCCTCAAGAGTATTTTTGAGGCGGAAGGTTATGTGGTGTATGAGGCGACTGATGGTGCTGAAATGCATCAGGTGCTGACCGACAATGACGTTAACCTGGTCATCATGGACATCAACCTGCCCGGTAAAAACGGCCTGTTGCTGGCCCGTGAACTGCGTGAGCAGGCCAATGTCGCCCTGATGTTTCTGACTGGCCGTGACAACGAAGTCGATAAAATTCTTGGTCTGGAAATTGGCGCTGACGACTACATCACCAAACCGTTTAATCCGCGTGAGCTGACTATTCGTGCCCGCAACCTGCTGTCGCGCACCATGAATCTGGCCATGCCAGGCGAAGAGCGTCGTCAGGTAGAGAGCTACAAGTTCAACGGTTGGGAGCTGGATATCAACAGCCGCTCACTGATCAACCCGAACGGCGAGCACTACAAACTGCCACGCAGTGAGTTCCGCGCCATGCTGCACTTCTGCGAAAACCCGGGTAAAATTCAGACCCGTGCCGATCTGCTGAAAAAAATGACCGGCCGCGACCTCAAGCCACACGATCGCACTGTCGATGTCACCATCCGTCGTATTCGTAAGCATTTCGAATCAACGCCGGACACGCCAGAGATCATCGCCACCATTCATGGTGAAGGTTATCGCTTCTGCGGTGACCTGCAGGATTAAACCCCTGTCAGACGCGGCAAATAAAAAACGCCCCTGCGGGCGTTTTTTTTGTCCTTAGTGTGACGGCATGATCAGTGCCACGGCATAATTGGCACAGCGCTGATCGCATTTTTCGGTGAGCCATCAACCACTTTATCGGAATAGGTCAGATAGACCAGGGCGTTGCGCTTTTTGTCGAAGAAGCGTACAACCTGCAGCTTCTTGAAGATCAATGAGGTGCGCTGGCGGAATACCACTTCACCTTCTGCTTTACCCTGCGCGATTTTATCACTCAGTTCGACCGGACCCACCTGCTGACAGGAAATCGCGGCATCAGAGGTATCTTCTGCCAGACCCAGTCCGCCTTTAATACCCCCGGTTTTCGCCCGGCTGATATAACAGGTTACATTTTTAACGTCCGGATCATCGAAAGCCTCAACGACAATCTTGTGGTCAGGCCCGAATATCTTGAATACCGTATCAACAGAGCCAATCTGTTCGGCAAACAGCGGGCTGGAAAAGGTCAGCGTGGTCAGCGCAGCGATCATAAGTCGGAATATTGTCATGGAGTTACCATTGCAAATGGAATAGATGAGAATGTAATGTACTGTTAATCGAGTTAATGACCAAACCAAAACGGGTTGAAGCCCGTACTGATTTAGCACAACCTTCCCCGGAAAACGGCCCACGTCTTTTGAGCAATGAGTGCTAATATTCTTCGAATGCGTTTAGCTGCACCACCAGAGTATGAGGATGTTTTATGGACCAAGCCGGTATCATTCGCGATTTGCTTGTCTGGCTGGAGAGCCATCTGGATCAACCCCTTTCACTGGACAATGTTGCCCAGAAAGCCGGTTACTCTAAATGGCATTTACAGAGGATGTTTAAAGACGTAACCGGACACGCAATAGGTGCCTATATTCGTGCGCGTCGTCTGTCTAAAGCCGCCGTGGCGCTGCGCCTGACCAGCCGCCCGATTCTGGACATCGCACTGCAGTATCGTTTTGATTCACAACAGACTTTTACTCGCGCATTCAAGAAGCAGTTTGCTCAGACACCGGCGTGGTATCGCCGCTCTTCCGACTGGAACTCATTCGGTATTCGTCCCCCTATTCGGCTGGATGATGAGACGCAGCCGGAACCGGCTTTCGTCACCTTACCGGAGACGGTGCTGGTAGGACAAACCCAGAACTACACCTGTATTCTGGAGCAGATTTCCAGCTACCGCGACGAAATGCGTATTCATTTCTGGAAGCAGTTCCTGCTGGAAACCGACACGGTGCCGCCGGTACTGTATGGCCTGCATCAGGTGCGCGCCAGCCAGGACAAAGATGATGAGCAGGAGATTCTCTACACCACGGCGGTGCCTGCTGACAGCGCGGTTAACCTGCACTCCGGGCAGAACGTGATTCTGGAAGCGGGCGACTACGTGCAGTTCACCTATACCGGCCCGCGCGTCAATCTGCAGGAGTTTATCCTGCTGCTCTATGGTACCTGCATGCCGACGCTGGGGCTGACCCGCCGTCAGGGACAGGACATCGAACGCTTTTACACCGATGGCGGTAAAAAACGCGCTGAGCCACCGACCGAGATCCGTTGCGAATATCTGATTCCCATTCGCCGCCAGACCGTAGCCAGCTGACGTTAAGGCTGCCGTCATCGCGACGGCAGCCTCAGGTAAATCAGCGTTGAAGCTCGTCGAGTGCAGGCGCATCCAGATGGGAAATATCCCCCGCCGTCTCGACAATCCAGCCTTCTGCCAGCCAGGCGCTCTGCTGATAATCAACACGTGAGAGTGAGCAGTTACGCAGACGCAGACGACGTTCCGCATAGGCGGGCAGACCGAGGATCGTGCTAACCAGCGCCCCCAGCGCCATACCGTGACTGACGAGCAGTGGACGGCTTCCGGCAGGAAGATCAAGACAGGCATTCAGCGCGGCGTGCATGCGCGTCGCCATCTCAGTCATCGACTCCCCTTCAGGAATACGGCCCCCTTCGGTACCGTTGACCAGCGTGGCGCGCCACTGCTCTTCTTCCGCGGTTAAGCCATCCAGCGGACGCTTCTCCAGCACCCCCATATTCAGCTCACGCAACCGCGGATCAAGCGTGACTGAGCAACCGCAGGCATCCGCAATAATCTCCGCGGTGCGGCGCGTACGCCCCAGATCGCTGGCAATAATGTGCGTAATGCCCAGATGTTTCACGCGCTCACCCACCTGCCAGGCTTGCTGCTCACCTTTTTCCGTCAGCGGACTGTCGGACTGACCCTGAATGCGACGCTCCGCATTCCATACCGTTTCACCGTGACGAACAAGATAGACCTGTAGCATGTTAGTTTCCGTTATACTGCGACAAAAATCGCTTTAGAGCTTACCCCATCAGGCGTCATTGTTGCAGTCAGTCTGCACACGGAGAGCGCGAAACAACCGGCGCGTACAGAAAGTACGTGAGGATTGTGAGCACTGCCCGGGTTCAGAATGACAAATCAAACAGCCCGATGGACCAGGCGCTTAATCACCTGAGGGTTCAACCAATTATGTACCATGTTGTCGCAGCCACCACCAATCCAGCGAAAATTCATGCGATTGCTCAGGCATTCAACGACGTTTTCGGCGAGGGATCCTGCCATATTGAAGGGGTCGAGGTCGATAGCGGCGTAGCAGCACAACCGTTAACCCATCTCGAAACGCGAACTGGCGCACGTCAGCGCGTGATGAATGCCCGGCAGGTCCGGCCAGAAGCGGCGTTCTGGGTAGCGATTGAGGCGGGCATCGAAGATGACAGCGCGTTTGCCTGGATGGTGGTAGAAAATCAGAAGCAGCGCGGCGAATCGCGCTCGGCCAGTTTCACCCTGCCGCCGGTGGTGCTGGCGGGTCTGCGTGAAGGGCGGGAGCTGGGCGACGAGATGGCGCGGTTAACCGGCATCGAAAATATTAAACACCAGGGTGGCGCTATCGGGGCGTTCACAAACGGTCTGCTCAGCCGCTCCAGTGTCTATCATCAGGCACTGATTCTGGCGCTCTGCCCGTTCATCCATCCGCTTTACCAGCAGTGATCAGGCGCGTCCCAGACGCGCCTCCAGCCAGCGTTTCAGCTCCGGCGGCGCCTCTTTCAGGCTGTTCGAGCCTCGTGTAATGGTCGCAATGCCAACGCCGAGCTCATTTTTCAGTTCGCGCTGGCTCATCTCGCCGTTCATTAACTCTTCGATAATCCGCAGACGGGTGCCGAACGCTTCCCGCTCGTCGGGCGTCATCATCAGTTGCATCAGTGGCAGCGCATGACCATCAGCAAAGGCCTGCTGCATCAGCACGACAAAGCGTTGCCAGCTATCTTGTGCCGGATGCGCATCGGTGGGGGAATCAGAATGGGTCATGAAGAGGCTTCCGTACTCGCTAAAGAGTACGGAAGCTTAGCACAGCTAGTAACGGCGATTCCACTCAGCATCTGACAGGATCTTGTCAGGCTTGCCCATGAAGTGACGATAGTAGGCGTCGTACGCCAGCACATTCTTCACATAGCCACGCGTTTCAGAGAACGGGATGGTCTCGATAAACGCGACGGCATCAAGATTGCCCGCACTGGTTTTCTGCCAGCTTCGCACCCGGCCCGGCCCCGCATTGTAGGCCGCCGAGGCGAAAATCCGGTTCTGATTGAACTGCTGATAGACATATTCCAGATACTGGGTGCCGATCTGAATATTGGTTTCCGGATCGAGCAGCTGGCTGGTGTTGCTGTAGCCAGGGATGTTGTACATCTTCACAGTATGCGCCGCCGTGGCAGGCATAATCTGCATCAGACCGCTGGCACCAACCGGTGAACGCGCTTTCGGATTCCAGGCGCTCTCCTGACGCGAAATCGCCATCGCATAGCTCGGTGGGATCTGCTTCACCGCGGTGTTGCGCTCATAGACGCTCTGCCACGCCAGCGGGAAACGCTCTTTCAGGCTGTCCCACATTTTGGCAGTGATGGTCGCCTGCACGCTGAGATCCCACCAGTCCTGCTCATTGGCGTAGCGCGCCAGCATCTGCTGCTGCGTGTGCGTGCGGCTGCCGATGAGATTGCTCCACTCGCTGCGCGCCAGGTTATCCAGACCCCAGTACATCAGCTCGCGAACGCGGGCCAGCTCCGGTCCCTGCACCGTGGCACTGTCAGGCTTCGGCGCTTCATCCACCTGCAACGGGTAGTCAACGCCCAGCCGCTGCGCGGCCACCATTGGATAGAAGCCACGCGCCTGCATCAGTTTGCGCAGGATCTCTTCCGCTTCCTCTTTACGATCTTTCTCAAACAGCAGATCGGCCTGCCAGTACTGCCACTCATCTTTCTCTTTGGCTTCCAGCGGCAGACGGGCGATCCAGGTGTTGAGGCCGCGTCGGTCATGCTGAGAGAGTGCCAGTCGTACCCGGCGTTCTACCAGCGCGGTAGACTCGCTGTTCATCACCACCGCATCGCGCCAGCGTGCCTGCTCAGAGGTGAGATCGCTGCCCATCATGCGCCAGACCACAATCTCCTTCAGCGCCTGCTCATCCTCCGGCCCCATCTTCTGCGCCCGGACCAGGATCGGAATCAGGCTGCGGGCATTTTCCATGTCCTGCCGCGCCACACGCGTAAAGGCGTAAATCGTCGCCTGGCGGGTAAAGTCGGTTGGCCCGACGGCGCTGGCGAAGGTGCTGACCGTTAACGGGTCCTGCTGCAGGGCCTGTATCGCGTCAGACATGGTCTGATAGTCAGTTGGCAACGTTTTCGCCAGATAGCTCACCAGGCTGTCGTTGCCTGCTTTCATCGCCAGCCGGATACGCTCCAGGATCGTAATTGGCGAAATCTGACCGGACGCCTGCCAGACCGAAAAGAGCTTATCGCAGTCCGCGGGCAGCGCCGTGCCGCGCAGCCAGATCTGCTTCGCGCCGTCAAACGCGGCCTGCTGCTGACCGGTGGCCCATTTGGCGTAATACCAGTTACAGCGTGCCTGCACCGGCTTAGGTTCAGTCGGACTGAAGTTCAGCACACCCTGCCAGTCCTGTCGGTAAGCCAGCACATTAATAAAGCGGGTGCTGAGCGAACGCGCGGGTGGCAACGTAGGATACTGGCGAATAAAGTTCTGTACCGCCAGGGTGGTCTCCTGATCGAGATCCTGTGCCAGCAGGCGATATTGCAGATAAGGATAGAGCGGATAATCCTGTAGCGTGGGCAACAGCTGATCCACGGTGGCCATCTGATTGCTGTCCCAGGCCTGTTTAATTTGTTGATAACGTTGCCGTTGTTGATCAAGCGAATCGGCCCATGCGCTGCTGGCCGTGCCGGCCATGCAGATCCCTATTATCCAGTTACGCCACTTCACCACGTAAATCTCCTCTGTTGCTGGGGCCGGCGAGTTGCCAGACAGTCTTCATGCTAACCAGGCCACCGGACTCTTGCCATGTTCTTCACAAAATTTACGCACACGAAAGGTAAACGCACCGTCATCGCTCAGCGTGCGCGCCGTAATTGTGCAAATTATCATCAGAAAATCTTATCACTGCACGCATTAAACTGTTGAATCATTGCGTTAAAAAAGTGGCACAGCCTTTGCTCTGTTGAATTCCATCTTGTATACCAGCTGGAATTCTTCGTATGACTTCAACCTTTGGCCTGACGCTTCACGCCTGGCAGCAGCGCTATCAGCAGGCGCCGCAACAGATTACTTCGCTGCTGAGCGCCCACCTGGCGGCTCTCGACACGCACGATAATGCCTGGATCTATCTGGCGACACCGGAGCAGTTAGCGGCTCAGATTGAGCCACTGCTGGCGCACTATCAGCGCGATCCCGGATCGCTGCCGCTGTTTGGTGTTCCCTTCGCCGTCAAAGACAACATTGATGTGGCGGGCTGGCCGACCAGCGCCGCCTGCCCCGCCTTTACCTATACCGCCAGCGAAGACGCGGTCGCCGTCGCCCGCCTGAAAGCCGCCGGCGCGATAGTCATCGGCAAAACCAACCTCGATCAGTTCGCTACCGGCCTGGTGGGCACCCGCTCCCCGTTTGGCGCGGTCAGTAACACCTTTGATGCCGATTACGTCAGTGGCGGCTCCAGCTCCGGCTCCGCGTCGGTGCTGGCGCGCGGGCTGGTCGCCTTTTCACTGGGCACCGATACTGCGGGATCGGGCCGCGTTCCGGCGGGCTTTAACAATATTGTCGGACTGAAGCCGACCAAGGGCTGGTTCTCTGCACGCGGCGTGGTGCCCGCCTGCCGCCTCAACGACACGATTTCCGTGTTTGCGTTGACGGCAGAAGATGCCTTTAGCGTCGCCAGCGTCATGGGTGGCTATGATGCCGGTGACGCCTATTCGCGCATTAATCCGCGCACCGCCCCGGCCAGCCTGCCCGTCCATCCCCATTTTGCGGTACCTTTGAACCCGGAGTTTTTTGATGATGCCGCCGCCGAAGCCGCCTGGGACCAGGCGCTGGAGGCATTGCAGGCGGGTGGCGTGACGCTGCACCCTATCGACTTCACCCCGTTCCGGAAGCTGGCTGAACAGCTCTACTACGGTGCCTGGGTCGCCGAACGCACGGCGGCGGTGGGCGGGATGCTCGATCGCCCGGCGGAGATGGATCCGGTGGTACACGAGATTATCGCCAGTGGCCTGAAATACAGCGCAGTCGATGCCTATAAGGCGGAGTATCTGCGGGCCGAACTGACGCGCCAGATTCAGCAGACGCTGGCACAGTTTGACGCGCTGGTGGTGCCGACCTCGCCCACGATTCATACCCTGGAGGAGATGAAGCAGGAGCCGATTCACTACAACTCGCAGTTTGGCACCTATACCAACTTTACCAACCTTGCCGACCTCGCCGCGCTGGCGCTGCCCGCACCGTTTCGCAATGACGATCTCCCGGCAGGCATCACGCTGATTGCGCCCGCCTGGCACGATCGGGCGCTGGCTGAGTTTGGCATTCGCTGGCAGCAGCAGCTTGCTCTGCCGCTGGGCGCGACCGGCCAGCCCTGCCCTGCCTGGCGCACCAGCCTGCCCGCCTCCGCCGACCATGTCCGGCTGGCGGTAGTGGGCGCGCATCTCACCGGAATGCCGCTTAATTTCCAGCTCACCGATCGCCATGCCGTCTGGGTGGAAGAGACGAAGACCGCGCCACACTATCGCCTGTTTGCCCTGCTGGAGGGCGCGATCAAAAAACCCGGCCTGATGCGTGACGAACAGGGCGCCGCTATCACCGTGGAGCTGTGGGATATCCCGCTGGCGCGCTTTGGTGAGTTTGTGGCCGAGATTCCCGCACCGCTGGGCATCGGCAACCTGACGCTGGCGGATGGGCGGGTGGTGAAAGGCTTTATCTGCGAAGGCGCGGCGCTGAACAACGCGCTGGAGATTACTGAGACGGGCGGCTGGCGCAACTGGCTGGCATCACAGGGGAGTCACTGATCATGTTCACCACCGTACTGATTGCCAACCGCGGCGAAATCGCCTGCCGCGCCATTCGGACGCTGAAGCGCCTGGGCGTCAAAAGTGTCGCGGTCTATTCAGATGCTGACCGCAACGCGCAGCACGTTAAGCAGGCGGATATCGCTATCGCGCTGGGCGGCGATAAAGCCAGCGACAGCTATCTGCGCATCGACAAAATTCTGGCGGCGGCTCAGCAGAGCGGCGCCCAGGCTATCTGGCCAGGCTACGGTTTTCTTTCAGAAAGCCAGCCGTTTGCCGAAGCCTGTGAAGCGGCAGGGATCGCCTTTGTCGGCCCCACCGCGCAGCAGATTGGTGAGTTCGGCCTTAAGCACCGTGCCCGTGAGCTGGCAGCCAGTGCAGGTGTACCAATGACGCCCGGCACACCGCTGCTTGCGTCGCTGGAGGAGGCGATGCAGGCGGCCGATAAGATCGGCTATCCGGTGATGCTGAAAAGCACGGCGGGCGGCGGCGGCATTGGCCTGACGCGCTGCGCCGACGCCGGTGCGCTCGCCAGCGCCTGGGAGAGCGTACGCCGTCTTGGCGAGCAGTTCTTCAGTGATGCGGGCGTGTTTCTGGAGCGCTGCATCGATCGCGCCCGCCACGTAGAAGTGCAGATTTTTGGTGACGGTAACGGCACTGTGGTCGCGCTGGGTGAACGCGACTGCTCACTGCAGCGCCGCAATCAAAAGGTGGTGGAAGAGACGCCCGCGCCCGGCCTGTCTCCGGCGACGCGTGACGCCCTGCTCGCCTCGGCGGTGCGGCTCGGCGAGCGGGTAAACTACCGCAGCGCAGGCACCGTGGAGTATATCTACGACGTCGACCAGCAGGCCTTTTACTTTCTGGAAGTGAACACCCGCCTGCAGGTGGAGCATCCGGTCACTGAGTGCGTCACCGGACTCGATCTGGTGGAGTGCATGTTGCTGGTGGCGGCGGGCGATGCGGTTGACTGGTCACGTCTGCAGCAGGCGCCGCAGGGCGCCGCCATTGAAGTGCGGCTCTATGCGGAAGATCCACTCAAGAACTTTCAGCCCAGCCCCGGCCTGCTAACCGGCGTAACTTTCCCTGACGGCGTGCGGGTCGACAGCGGCATCGAAACCGGCAGCGAGGTCTCCAGCTTCTACGATCCGATGATCGCCAAACTGATCGTGCATGCCGACACCCGCGATGCGGCGCTGGAAAAACTTCACCATGCGCTGGATGCCACTCAGCTGCACGGCATCGCCACCAACCTCGACTATCTGCGCCAGATTACCGCCAGCGACGCGTTTCGCAGCGGCAACGTCTGGACGCGCTACCTCGACAGCGTGGTGCCTGCCTCCTCCGTGGTGGAAGTGCTGCAACCCGGCACCTTCAGTTCGGTTCAGGACTATCCAGGCCGCCTCGGCTACTGGGATATCGGCGTGCCGCCTTCCGGCCCGATGGATGACTTCGCTTTCCGGCTGGCTAACCGCATCGTCGGTAATCATGACGCGGCGGCGGGGCTGGAATTTACCCTGCAGGGGCCGACGCTGCGTTTTCACTGTGATGCCATCGTGGCGCTGACCGGTGCTGACTGCGACGCCACGCTGGAGGGCGAACCGGTCAGCACCTGGCAGCCGCTGGCGGTGAAAGCGGGAGAGACTCTGGTGCTGGGACGCGCCCGGACGGGCTGCCGCAGCTATCTGGCCGTACGTAACGGCTTCGACGTGCCGGCGTATCTGGGCAGCCGCAGCACCTTTTCGCTGGGCCAGTTTGGCGGTCACGCCGGACGCACCCTGCGGGTTGCCGATATGCTGGCGATCTCCCAGCCTGATCGGGCAGCCTGCACCACGCCTGCCCCGGTCAGCGATCCGCAGCCGCTCGATGCGGCGCTGATTCCGCACTACGGCAGCGAGTGGCGCATCGGCGTGCTCTACGGCCCGCACGGCGCACCGGACTTCTTCACCCAGGCCGCCATCGATGCGTTCTTCGCCAGTGACTGGCAGGTGCACTACAACTCCAACCGCCTCGGCGTGCGGCTGGTCGGCCCGAAACCGACCTGGACCCGCGCCAACGGCGGCGAAGCGGGCCTGCATCCCTCCAACGTTCACGACTGTGAATATGCCATTGGCGCGGTCAATTTTACCGGCGACTTCCCGGTGATCCTGACGCACGACGGCCCGAGCCTCGGCGGCTTTGTCTGTCCGGTGACCATCGCCAAAGCCGAGCTGTGGAAAGTGGGCCAGGTTAAACCTGGCGACACCATCCGCTTCCACCCCATCACCGCAGACGATGCGCTGGCGCGGGAAAAAGCGCAGATGCATCTGATTGAGACATTGCGGCCTGAGCATCCGCCCACGTTTGCCGTGCCGTCACTGGCCGAAACTGCCCACGGTTCCGCCACGATTCTGGCCGCTCTGGAGGCCACCACCAGCACACCGAAAGTGGTCTATCGCCAGGCGGGCGACAAATATGTGCTGATTGAGTATGGCGACAATG
This sequence comes from Pantoea sp. Ft-CA_14, assembly GCF_024520875.1. Lineage (NCBI taxonomy): Bacteria > Pseudomonadati > Pseudomonadota > Gammaproteobacteria > Enterobacterales > Erwiniaceae > Pantoea > Pantoea sp. Ft-CA_14. Next base: position 25,282 of record NZ_JALNPM010000020.1, read on the forward strand.
TACTGGATCTGGCGCTGCGTCTGCGTGTCCATCTGCTGATGAATGCGCTGACGGCGCAGGCGGAGCCTGGCGTAGAGGAGCTGTCGCCTGGCGTGCGTTCGCTGCAGGTGCGCTACGACAGCCGCATCATTAACCAGTCCCGGCTGATGTCACTGCTGCTGGCGCTGGAAGCGACGCTGGGCGACGTCAGCACGCTGAAAGTGCCCTCCCGCGTGGTGTGGATGCCGATGGCATTTGAAGACAGCGCCACGCTGGGCGCCGTCAGCCGCTATCAGGAGACGGTGCGCGCCAGCGCCCCCTGGCTGCCCAACAACGTGGACTTTATCCAGCGGATTAACGGCTTAAGCAGCCGCGATGAGGTGCGCGATACCCTGTTCAACGCCAGCTATCTGGTGCTGGGGCTGGGCGACGTCTACCTTGGCGCGCCCTGTGCCGTTCCGATCGATCCACGCCATCGCCTGCTGAGTTCCAAATACAGTCCGGCGCGCACCTTCACCGCCGAAGGTACCGTAGGGATCGGCGGCATGTACATGTGCATCTACGGCATGGATTCGCCCGGCGGCTATCAGCTGGTGGGCCGCACGCTGCCCATCTGGAACACCTTCCTGAAAAATCCGCAGTTCGCTACCGATGCGCCGTGGCTGCTGCGCTTCTTCGATCAGGTGCGCTTCTATCCGGTGAGTGAAACCGAACTGACCCAGCTGCGCGAAGATTTCCGCGAAGGCCGTGCCAGCCTGCGTATTGAAGAGACGCAGTTTGATTTTGCCGCCCATCAGCAGTTCCTCGCCGACCACGCCGCTGAAATTGCAGCGTTCCGCCAGCGCCAGGCCGCCGCCTTTGAACAGGAAGTGCAGCTATGGGCGCAGGAGGAGCAGAACGCGCCGCCGGAGGATGAAACGCGCGCCAGCGTCAGCGAAGAGGAGGAGAACGGGCTGCCGGTGCAGGCGGATCTCAATGGCAACATCTGGAAAGTGCTGGTGCAGCCGGGCGACGAGGTCAGCGCCGGGCAGACGCTGATTATCGTGGAGGCGATGAAGATGGAGCTGGCGATTGTCGCCCCGCAGGCCGGTCGTGTGACGCGGATTGCCTGCCAGGCGGGCCGTCCGGTCAGTCCTGGCGATAACCTGCTGTGGCTGGAATAAGGAGCGGTAATGACAACGCAACCCCACTCCCCTAAAGCCCGCCCGGAAGCGCTGGCGGAACGGGTTTATCAGGCGCTGAAGGACGATATCTTCGCCTTTCGCCTGATGCCCGGCGATCGCTTCAGTGAAAGCGAAATCGCCGGACGGATGGCGGTCAGCCGCACCCCGGTCCGTCAGGCGCTGTTCCGGCTGGAACGCGAAGGCTTTGTCGACGTCTGGTTTCGCAGCGGCTGGCAGATTAAGAACTTCGATTTCGCCTGGTTCGAATCGCTGTATGACCTGCGCACCGTGCTGGAGTGCGAGGCGGTAAAACGCCTCTGCGCCCTGCCCGCGCCGCAGTGTGCCGCGCTGTTAAACGAACTGAACCAGTTCTGGTGCGAGGCGGAGCCGCTTACAGAGGGCCTGGTGGTATCGCAGCATGACGAGGCATTTCACATGACGCTGGTGGCGGCAGCGGGTAACCCGGAGATGGCACGCATTCACGCCGAACTCACCGAGAAGATCCGCATTATCCGTCGGCTCGACTTCACTCGCGACGATCGCATCTGTGCCACTTATCAGGAACATGCACAGATTTTACAGGCAATTTTTCAGCAGCAGACCGCCGGGGCGCAACGCATCCTGACCGATCACATCGCCGTGAGTAAGGCGGAGGTCAGAAAGATCACGCTGCACCGCCTTCAGCAGGCCCGGCTCCAGCTCACCGAATAACACAACAACTACTCAGGGGTTTCAGATGATGAAAAGACGTTCGTTGATCAAGGCTTTCGCCCTCTCCGCCACCGTTGTCAGCATGGGGTTCGCCTGGAGTGTGCAGGCGGCTGACACCATCAAAGTGGGGATCATGCATTCGCTCTCCGGCACCATGGCGATTTCGGAAACGCCGCTGAAAGATGTGGCGCTGATGACCATTGATGAGATCAACGCCAAAGGAGGCGTGCTGGGGAAAAAGCTGGAGCCGGTGGTGGTCGATCCCGCCTCTAACTGGCCGCTGTTTGCCGAGAAGGCGCGGCAGCTGCTGACTCAGGATAAGGCGGCGGTGGTGTTTGGCTGCTGGACCTCGGTGTCGCGCAAATCGGTGCTGCCGGTGTTTGAAGAGCTGAACGGCCTGCTGTTCTATCCGGTGCAGTATGAAGGGGAAGAGATGTCACCCAACGTCTTCTACACCGGCGCTGCGCCTAACCAGCAGGCGATTCCGGCGGTGGAATACCTGATGAGCGAAGATGGCGGCAGCGCGAAACGCTTCTTCCTGCTTGGTACCGACTATGTCTATCCGCGTACTACCAACAAGATCCTGCGCGCCTTCCTGCACAGCAAAGGCGTGGCGGATAAAGATATCGAAGAGGTCTACACGCCGTTTGGTTACAGCGACTACCAGACCATTGTCTCCAACATCAAAAAGTTTGCGGCTGGCGGCAAAACGGCGGTGGTTTCCACGATCAACGGCGACTCCAACGTGCCGTTCTACAAAGAGCTGGCGAACCAGGGGATCAAAGCCACTGACATTCCGGTGGTCGCCTTCTCGGTGGGCGAAGAGGAGCTGCGCGGCATCGATACCAAACCGCTGGTGGGTCAGTTAGCCGCCTGGAACTATTTCGAGTCGATCGATAATCCGACCAACGCGAAGTTTGTCGCCGACTACCGCGCATATGCCAAAGCACATAACCTGCCGAACGCCGCCACCGTCGTCACCAACGACCCGATGGAAGCGACCTATGTTGGCATTCATATGTGGGCGCAGGCGGTGGAAAAAGCGGGCACCACGGATGTGGACAAAGTGCGGGCGGCGATGGCCGGTCAGACCTTTAAAGCGCCGGATGGCTTTACCCTGACCATGGATCAGACCAACCATCATCTGCATAAGCCGGTCATGATTGGCGAAGTGGAAGAGAACGGCCAGTTCAGCGTGGTGTGGCAGACCGATCAGCCGGTACGTGCGCAGCCGTGGAGCCCGTACATTGCCGGTAACGACAAAAAACCCGATCACCCGGTGAAGACCGCGCAGTAATCGCGGGTTGCTGATAGATACGCAGCGTCACCCGCTGTGAAGCGGCAGCACGGCACCCCGCCGTGCTGCCCTCCCCTGACGAGGCTCCTTTTATGAATCTATGTCGCTGCTTTTTCAGCCTGCTGCTGCTGATGCCGCTGTTGGCCAGTGCCGGACCGGCGGCTGACTTTGCCGCCGCCAGCCGCAGTCAGCAGGCCACGCTGCTGCAGCAGTGGGCCGCCGCACCGGACAGCCATCGTCTGCCGCTGCTGGAAGCGCTGCATGCCGAAACGGTGGTCATCGACCAGAATAAACAGCCGTTCAGCCAGCAGGGATCCACGCTGCAGCCGCTGGATGCGATGGCGCAGCCCACGGGAAACCTGAAAAAGCTGTTTATGAACAATCGCCTGCGCGTGCTGGTTAACAACGCGCTGGCCGCCCACCAGCTTGTCAGCACTGATACGGCCCTGCGTCTGCGCGCAGCGCAGCAGCTGCAAAGTGAGGGCGTTGCTGACCAGCTGCCGCTGCTGGAGCAGCGTTTTGCCGCCGAGCAGGACAGCCGGGTTCATGCCGCACTCGCGCTGGCGCTGGCGAACCTGCAACTGGCAGATGGCGAGCCGATGGTGCGCCTGCGGGCGGTAAAACTGCTGGGTGAGTCCAGCGATCCCAATACGCAGGCCAGCCTGCAACGCCTGACCCAGACCGCGAATGAGCCGGATACCACGGTGCGGGCCGCCGCGGCGGAAAGTCTGCAACAGATTCAGAAACGGCTGATGTGGGGCGATCTGCTGGGGCAGGCCTTCAGCGGCCTGTCGCTGGGTTCCATCCTGCTACTGGCCGCGCTGGGTCTGGCGATCACCTATGGCCTGCTCGGGGTGATCAACATGGCGCACGGTGAAATGCTGATGCTCGGCGCTTACGCCACCTGGTGGGTACAGAGCCTGTTTCAGCAGTTTGCGCCGCACTATTTAGCCTGGTATCCGCTGCTGGCGCTGCCGGTTGCCTTTCTGGTTACCGCCGCCATCGGCATGACGCTGGAACGCACGGTGATCCGCCATCTCTATGGCCGTCCGCTGGAGACGCTGCTCGCCACCTGGGGGATCAGCCTGATGCTGATCCAGCTGGTACGGGTGCTGTTCGGGGCGCAAAACCTGGAGGTGGCGAATCCGGCGTGGCTCTCCGGCGGCTTGCAGTTGCTGCCCAATCTGGTGCTGCCGTGGAACCGCATCGCGGTGATCCTGTTTGTGGTGTTTGTGCTGGCACTCACCTGGCTGCTGCTGAACCGGACCCGCCTTGGCATGAACGTGCGCGCCGTGACCCAGAACCGCGCCATGGCGGATTGCTGCGGCGTGCCGACCGGCCGCGTCGATATGCTGGCGTTTGGACTCGGCTCGGGCATTGCCGGGCTGGGTGGCGTGGCGCTGTCGCAGCTCGGTAACGTCGGACCGGAGCTGGGCCAGGGCTACATTATCGACTCGTTCCTGGTGGTGGTGCTGGGTGGCGTCGGTCAGCTGGCGGGCACCGTGGTTGCCGCGTTCAGCCTGGGCATTCTCAACAAAGTGCTGGAGCCGCAGATTGGCGCCGTGCTGGGCAAGATCCTGATTCTGGTGATTATCGTGCTGTTTATTCAGAAACGTCCGCAGGGGCTGTTTGCGGTAAAAGGAAGGGTGACTGACTGATGACGCAACCCATCACGCTTCGCGTGGCGCGCACCGCGCCGCGCCTGACCATCAGCATTGGCCTGGCGATTACCGTAGCGCTCCTGGTGATGCCGTTTCTGGCGCTGCTGCCCGCCACGCATCCGCTGGCGATCTCCACCTATACCCTGACGCTGGTCGGCAAAATCCTCTGCTACGCGGTGGTCGCGGTGGCGCTGGATCTGGTGTGGGGCTACGCCGGACTGCTGTCGCTGGGCCACGGCCTCTTTTTCGCCCTGGGTGGATATGCCATGGGCATGTACCTGATGCGCCAGGCCGCAGGCGAGGGTTTACCCGCCTTTATGTCCTTTCTCTCCTGGCGGGAACTGCCCTGGTTCTGGACCGGCACCGACTATTTCGCCTGGGCGCTCTGCCTGAGCATGCTGGTGCCGGGCCTGCTGGCGCTGATTTTTGGCTTCTTCGCCTTTCGCTCGAAGATTAAAGGCGTCTACTTCTCCATCATGACCCAGGCGCTGACCTACGCCGGGATGCTGCTGTTCTTCCGCAACGAAACCGGTTTTGGCGGCAACAATGGCTTTACCGGCTTTACCACCCTGCTCGGCTTTTCGGTAACGGCAACCCCCACCCGTATCGGGCTGTTTATCGCCACGGTGCTGCTGCTGCTGCTGAGCCTGGCGATCGGCTTCGCCCTGGCGCGCAGCAAATTTGGCCGGGTGCTGACTGCGGTGCGGGATGCGGAGAACCGCCTGATGTTCTGTGGTTACGACCCGCGCGGTTTCAAGCTGTTTGTCTGGACGCTCTCCGCCGTGCTGTGCGGCCTGGCCGGGGCGCTCTATGTGCCGCAGGTCGGCATTATCAATCCGGGTGAGATGTCACCGGCCAATTCGATTGAAGCGGCGATCTGGGTGGCGCTGGGCGGACGCGGCACGCTGATAGGCCCGCTGCTGGGTGCCGCGATTGTTAACGGCGCACGCAGCTTCTTCACCGTCGCCTTCCCCGAATACTGGCTCTTTTTCCTGGGGCTGATGTTTATCCTGGTCACGCTGTTTCTGCCGCACGGCGTGATTGGCCTGCTGCGCCGGAGGAAAAAATGAGTGATGCCCTGTTTACCCAAACTCAACTGGCGGATCGCCATCGGGTGCAGCGCGATCCGGTGCTACAACTGGAGAAGATCAGCGTGTCGTTTGAAGGCTTCCGGGCGCTGACCGATCTTTCGCTGCAGATCGGCGTCGGGGAACTGCGCTGCGTGATCGGCCCCAACGGCGCGGGCAAAACCACGCTGATGGATGTGATCACCGGCAAAACCCGGCCCGACGCCGGCCGGGTGATCTACGACCAGGACAGCGATCTGACCCGTCTCTCGCCGGTGGAGATCGCCCGCGCCGGGATCGGCCGCAAGTTCCAGAAGCCCACGGTGTTTGAGGCGTTAACCGTGTTCGAAAATCTGGAGATCGCGCTTAAAGCCGATAAATCGGTCTGGGCCAGCCTGCGCGCCCGCCTCAGCGGCGAACAGCGTGACCGCATTGATGAGGTGCTGAAACTGCTGCGGCTGGGCGGCGAACGCCAGCGTCGCGCGGGCCTGCTGTCGCATGGCCAGAAGCAGTTTCTGGAGATCGGCATGCTGCTGGTGCAGGAGCCGCATCTGCTGCTGCTGGATGAACCGGCCGCGGGCATGACCGATGCCGAAACGGACTACACCGCCGAGCTGTTCCGCAGCCTGGCGGGCAAGCATTCGCTGATGGTGGTGGAGCATGACATGGGCTTTGTCGAAACCATTGCCGACCACGTGACGGTGCTGCATCAGGGTCAGGTGCTGGCCGAGGGTTCGCTGCGCGACGTGCAGGCCAACGAGAAGGTTATCGACGTTTATCTGGGGCGCTGAAATGTTACAGGTTACTGAACTGAATCAATATTATGGCGGCAGTCATATTCTGCGCGGCCTGTCGTTTGAGGTAAAGATTGGCGAAATCACCTGTCTGCTGGGGCGCAATGGCGTTGGGAAGACCACGCTGCTGAAATGCCTGATGGGGCTGATCCCGGCGAAGTCGGGCGAGATTCACTGGCAGCAGCAGCGCATGAATGGCCGCAAGCCGCACCAGCGGGTGCAGGCTGGCATCGCCTGGGTGCCCCAGGGGCGGGAAATCTTTCCGCGTCTGACAGTGGAAGAGAATCTGCTGATGGGGCTGTCACGCTTTCCGGCTGCGCAGGCGCGTGAAGTGCCGGAGGAGATCTACCAGCTCTTTCCGGTGCTGCTGGCGATGAAGTCACGCCGGGGCGGCGACCTCTCTGGCGGTCAGCAGCAGCAGCTGGCGATTGGCCGGGCGCTGGCCTGTCGGCCTCAGCTGCTGATCCTTGATGAGCCGACCGAAGGGATCCAGCCTTCGGTGATCAAAGAGATCGGCGCAGTGATCCGCCAGCTGGCGCAGCGGGGAGATATGGCGATCCTGCTGGTGGAGCAGTTTTATGACTTCGCGGCGGAGCTGGCGGACAGCTATCTGGTGATGTCGCGCGGAGAAATTGTGCAGCGTGGCCGCGGCGACACCATGGAAGCAGAGGGTGTGCGCGGCCTGGTGGCAATTTAAACCCGGCTCAGAGTAAGCCGGTCTCGACAGAAAAGTGGCGCTGTTCACCGTGCGCCATGGTGATCAGCGTGCCAGCCTGCTGCGCGGCAAGAAAGCCCTCTGGCCGGCAGGTGGCGGGCAGAATATAGGCCGCCACCTGCTGATCGTGGTTGTGCAGCAGCCAGCGAGTGGCGTGCGGGAACTGTGCGGTAGAGAAGCGCGTCATCAGCGCATAGCCCTGCGGCGAATGCAGCTCAAACTGCACCTCATCGCCATACTGCGGCAGATCGTCCGCGAAGAAGACGATCTCCGGATCGCAAAGTTGCGGCTGATCGAGCTGCTGTAACGCCTGCGGATCGCGCGCCAGCCGATCGGTGTAATCCCCCCAGGCGGGCGTCGGTCGCAGATGCGCCGGGATCGAGCGACGCAGCTGGAATGCCTGTTCGGGGATCGACTGCCGGAAGCGGCCCTGATCGATCCACGCGCTGTTAAGGTGACACATATACTGCAGCGGCATCGGCGCGCCAGCCAGATTAGTGACGGTCATTTCAATCGTCAGCCGGGGCTGATCGGCCGGAATGCGGACAGCGGGTGCGGCCAGGTAGTGATGGCCGAAGCCTTTGACATATTCACACTCCCCTTCCAGCGACAGCGTCTGATCCTCCAGCACCAGCCAGGCGCTGTCCATGCGGGCGCAGGCCATCTCACCGTGCAGCGGATGATCGTCCTCTGGTGCGGGACAGCCGTTGGCCAGCAGTCCCGAATGAAACGCAAAACAGCCATAGGTGTCGATGATCGAATTTGCGGGCAGCGGCTGCTTAAAACTGTGGCCCATGGTCAGGTTATGATCGTCGAACTCTGCGTCCCAGATCATCTGCCCGAGAAACGGCAGCACGGTCACGCTGCCGCGTAGGTTATGAATGCGCACCGCCTCAATGCCCGCCGGATAGCGAAACAGCTCAACCCGGAAATTATCGCTTTCTAAAAGCACCCAGGGTGTGGTGTGAAACTGTTCACGCGCTAAGGGTAAACGGGTTTTCATGGTAACTCCTCCGCCAGACGACCGGTCGCAACCGGCTGTTTTTTATGGCGCAGTTCGCCATAGAAGTAGAATCCGACCCAGGCGAAACAGAGCAGCGAGACGCCAAATGCCAGCTGCATAGAACCCAGTGAGTCCGAAACCAGGCCCTGCAGCGCCGGGACAAAGGCCGCACCGACAATCGCCATCACGATAAACGCGCCCGCGACTTCGGTGTATTTGTTATCGACCGTCGCCAGCGTTCCCGCGTAGATCGTCGCCCAGCAGGGACCAAACAGCACGCTGACAAAGACGGCAGCGTAGACGGCGGTAAAGTTCGGCACCAGCATCACATAAGCCAGCGTCAGCACGCCCAGCACCGAATAGGCAATCAGCACCTTCTCTGCGCGGAAACGGGTCATCAGGAAGTTCGCCACGAACTTGCCGATAAAGAAGCAGATGAAGCTGTAGATCATAAAGTTCGAGGCGTGACGTTCATTAGTCGCCCCCAGCGTCAGCGCCAGACGAATGGTAAACGACCAGACGGCCACCTGCATGCCGACATAGAGGAACTGGGTCACAATTCCGCGTTTAAAGTGTCGGTTGCCAGCCAGATAGCGGAAAGTCTCGCCCAGCGAGGGGCGCGACATCTCGCTGCTTTCGGGTTTACAGCGCGGATAGCGGGTGAACATAAACAGCAGCATCACCACCACCAGCACCATCACCAGATATTTGTAGGGCTCCAGCGTGTGTTCCAGCATCGTCAGGCGGAACGCATGTGCCTGCTCTGCCGTCATGGTCGCCATCTGACTCTCCAGGCTGTCGCCATCCTGGAATACCAGATATTTACCCAGCACGATCCCCATCAGCGCACCGATCGGATAGAAGGTCTGGCTGACGTTGAGGCGCAGCGTGGCGTGATCACGATGGCCAATCATCGAGCTGTAGGTGTTGGCGGCGGTTTCCAGGAAACTCAGGCCGATGGCGATGGCAAATATCGCTGCCAGGAACATGGTGTAGGTCGCCATGTGCGAGGCGGGATAGAAGGCGATACAGCCGGCGATGTAGAGCGCCAGGCCGATCATGATCGCCATCTTGTAACTGGTCTTGCGGATCACCAGCGACGCGGGGATCGCAATCAGAAAATAGCCGCCATAAAAGGCACTCTGCACCAGCGCACTGGCAAAGTCGCTCAGGGCAAATACGCTTTTAAACTGGGTGATCAGGATATCGTTAAGACTCGCCGCACAGCCCCAGAGCGGAAAGAGGCACGACAGCAGAATGAACTGGAACAGCGGCGTTTTATTCAGATAGCCATCAGATTGCTGAACAATTTTCTGTTGCATGGCAGAACCTCAGTTACGGTTGAGAAAACGCTGGAAACTCTCTGCGTCGGGATAGGCGCGCTGGGTGCCGCGCCCGGTGACGCTGCAGGCGGCATAGGCAGACGCCTGGGTCATGGCGGCGGCCACATCGCCGGTTTTCACCAGCAGATACGCAAAACAGCCGATGAAGGCATCGCCCGCGCCGCTGGTGTCGACCGCCTGAACCGGTGTGGCGTCCACGCGATGGATCTCGTCGCCGCTCATCCAGACCGATCCCCGACTGCCCAGGGTGATGATCAGATTTTTAAGGCCGCGCTTCAGCAACGACTGTCCGGCGAGGATCACCTCTTCATCACTGCTGACCGGCAGGCCGGTAAGGATCTCCAGCTCGGTTTCGTTGGGCATAAAGAAGTCGCATTTGCAGGCGTAATCAATATCAAGCGTGGCGACGGCCGGCGCCGGATTAAGGATCACTGTGATCTGATGCTGGCGGGCAAAATCGATGGCGTAATAGACCGTCTCCAGTGGGATCTCCAGCTGCAGAATGATCAGCTGGCAGGCTTTCAGCGCCTCAGCCGCGTCGTCGATATCGGCCGGTTTCAGCTGCTGGTTAGCACCTTTGATAATCATAATGCGGTTCTGCGACTGGTCATCGACAAAAATCGGTGCCACGCCGCTGGAGGTGCCTGGTGCGGTGGTGACGAAGCGCGTGTCCACGCCCTGCTGCTGAAGATTTGCAACGGTGTTCGGAGCAAAGAGATCGTCACCGACCTTGCTGACCATCATCACGTTGCCGCCCATTTTTGCCGCCGCAACCGCCTGGTTGGCCCCTTTACCGCCGCAGCCAATGGCAAAGTCGGGCGCTTCAAGGGTTTCGCCCGCTTTTGGCAGGCTGTTGGTATAGGTAATCAGATCGACCATGTTTGAGCCGATGACCGCAATTGTCATGAACTTTTCTCCCGGATGTTTTTTAAACTTAAAATGTTATTAAAGTAACAATAACAATTCTTAAAGGTTAAATATGTGACAAAAACCACATCCTGATGCGGTGAGAATAGGCAAATGACGCCATAAAAGGGGATTTTCAGTGTTATTATTGTAACAAGCTAACATCACTGAACGCGGTGGATGAAAGCCACAACCGCCCGCGGTGACGTGCCGATATCACCACGCGCTGACAGCACGGCGGAGGTTTGCGGCCCTCACGGAATGCGGGTAAGATTGACTGCCAGCCTGGCGGATGAGACGCAACTCATTCAAATCTGTGAGGTTTGTAGCGTATTGACGTCGATCCCGGCGTCTTTCCTCCGCACTGCAGGATAGGGAACAGAGAGATGACCATGGAAACCCGGCGCGACGAACGCATTCACAAGCTGACGCAGGCGCTGAAACGCACCGACAAACTGCATCTGAAAGATGCGGCCCAGCTGCTCGGCGTCTCAGAGATGACCGTTCGCCGCGATTTAACCGAGCCGGGCTCCAGCGTGGTCCTGCTGGGCGGCTATATCGTCAGCGATCCGAAAAGTCATGCCAGCCACTATTTTGTCAGCGATCAGCATGGCCAGAATGCCGCCAGAAAGCAGCGACTGGCACAGGCGGCCGCCAGCCTGATCAACGAGAACGATACGGTCTTTTTTGACTGCGGCACCACCCTGCCCTATATCGTGGATGCGATTCCCGACACCCTGTCGTTTACCGCCATCTGCTGCGCCATGAATACCTTTCTGACCCTGAAAGAGAAACCGGCCTGTAACGTGATTCTCAGCGGCGGTGAATTTCATGCCGACAACGCGCTGTTTACGCCGATTGGCGTGCATACCATCCTTGACGATCTCTGCCCGACGCTGGCCTTTATCTCTGCGGCGGGCATCGACAAAGATCAGGGCGCAACCTGCTACAACACCAATGAGCTGATGATGAAACATCACGCCATGCTGCGCGCCCGAAAGTCGGTGCTGGTGGCTGACAGCAGTAAATATGGCAAGGTGCTGCCTGCCCGCATCGCCGAGCTGCAGCGCTTTGATCTGCTGGTGAGTGACAGCGCGCCCGATCAGGCGTTGCAAAACTGGCTGGCCCAGCAGGCGATCCCGCTGCGTCTGCCCTGATGCCTCTTTCTGACATCCTCTCCTGACTCTGTCAGCGATTGAGTGTGGAAATCAGTCAGTTATGCCTGGATCGCCCGGCATCGGCTCCGCCACGCTAATATTCGCCGCCCCCCGGCTGGGATTAAACGGTGAAAAAGGCTAAACTTCGACATCATTCAAACGACCAACAGACCCAGAGGCTCAAACCAACGTGGCTCAATTCGTCTATAGCATGCATCGCGTCGGCAAAGTGGTTCCGCCGAAGCGACATATCCTGAAAAACATCTCGCTCAGCTTCTTCCCTGGCGCAAAAATTGGCGTACTCGGCCTGAACGGCGCGGGTAAATCTACCCTGCTGCGCATCATGGCCGGCATCGATAAAGATATCGAAGGGGAAGCGCGTCCGCAGCCAGGCCTCAAGATTGGCTACCTGCCGCAGGAACCGCAGCTTAACCTTGAACACACCGTGCGTGAGTCGGTAGAAGAAGCGCTGTCAGAAGTCGTTGGCGCACTGAAGCGTCTCGACGAAGTCTATGCGCTCTATGCTGAAGAAGATGCAGACTTCGACAAACTGGCCGCGGAACAGGGCCGTCTGGAAGAGATCATCCAGGCTCACGATGGCCACAACCTGAATACCCAGCTGGAACGTGCTGCCGATGCGCTGCGCCTGCCTGACTGGGACGCGAAAATCGCCACCCTTTCCGGTGGTGAACGTCGTCGCGTCGCCCTCTGCCGCCTGCTGCTGGAAAAACCAGACATGCTGCTGCTGGACGAACCGACGAACCACCTGGACGCCGAATCTGTCGCCTGGCTGGAGCGCTTCCTGCACGACTTCGAAGGCACCGTCGTCGCGATTACGCATGACCGTTACTTCCTGGATAACGTTGCAGGCTGGATTCTGGAACTTGACCGCGGCGAAGGGATTCCGTGGGAAGGTAACTACTCCTCCTGGCTGGAGCAGAAAGATGCGCGTCTGGCGCAGGAAGCCTCCTCTGAAGCCGCTCGTCGCAAGTCGATTGAGAAAGAGCTGGAGTGGGTGCGCAAAGGGCCAAAAGGCCAGCAGTCTAAAGGCAAAGCCCGTCTGGCACGCTTTGAAGAGCTGAACAACACCGACTACCAGAAACGTAACGAAACCAACGAACTGTTCATTCCGCCAGGTGCCCGTCTGGGTGACAAAGTGCTGGAAGTCAGCAATCTGCGTAAGTCTTATGGCGACCGTGTGCTGATTGACGATCTCTCGTTCTCGGTACCGAAAGGTGCGATTGTCGGGATTATCGGTCCGAACGGCGCGGGTAAATCAACGCTGTTCCGCATGATGTCTGGTCAGGAACAACCTGATTCCGGTGAGATTGTACTGGGTGAAACCGTCAAGCTGGCCTCTGTGGATCAGTTCCGCGACAGCATGGATAACGCCAAAACCGTGTGGGAAGAGGTTTCCGGCGGTCAGGACATCATGCGCATCGGTAACACCGAGATGCCAAGCCGCGCCTATGTCGGCCGCTTTAACTTTAAAGGCGTCGATCAGGGCAAACGCGTAGGCGAACTGTCGGGTGGTGAGCGTGGTCGTCTGCACCTCGCGAAGCTGCTGCAGGTTGGCGGCAACATGCTGTTGCTCGATGAACCAACCAACGACCTGGACATTGAAACCCTGCGCGCGCTGGAAAACGCCCTGCTGGAGTTCCCGGGTTGTGCCATGGTGATCTCGCATGACCGCTGGTTCCTGGACCGTATCGCCACGCACATCCTGGATTATCAGGATGAGGGCAACATCGAATTCTTCGAAGGTAACTTTACCGAATATGAAGAGTACAAGAAGCGTACTCTCGGCGCCGAAGCGCTGGAGCCGAAGCGCATCAAGTATAAGCGTATGACGAAGTAACGATGTCAGGGGGAGGCTCAGGCCTCCTCCTGCTTCACCAGTGACGTTTTAAGGGCTGAACGCAATGAAGAAAAAAGCTGAGCGGCCAGTGGCTAAAAAAGCTGAAGCGATTTATGAAGCCACTAAAGTCGCAAACTTTGCCGCAAGTTCCCTGCTGGAGGGGATACGTATTTCAGCAGATGCTGAGTTATCGACCCTGGAACAGGTTCGACGTCGCTATAAGCAGTAACAGGAAGCCAACGTGAATCGTTATCTTGTCTGGCGAGATCACTACTGTTATCCCGATTCCGATGTGCTGATCAATCGCTATGATATCCGCGAACAAACCCTGCTGGATCAGGCTGAGCGTGCTGTTACCGCGCTGACCATTCACACCATTAAGCTCTCTCATCCTCCTTTTACCCTTCAGTCACTGTGTCACATTCATTACTGCCTGTTTAACGAGCTTTATAGCTGGGCGGGGCAGATACGTGATATCTCTATCAGCAAAGGAGAGACCCGCTTTTGCCAGCCCGCTTTTATTCTGCGTGAAGCGGAGAAATTATTTGCAAAACTGGCGTGCGAAAGATGGCTGGAGCAGGCTGACCATGAAGCTTTTTGTCATCAGGTTGCCTGGTATTACTGCGAGTTCAATATTCTGCACCCCTTTCGGGAAGGAAACGGCCGGGCATTACGCATTCTGTTCGAACATATCATTCTTCACGCAGGCTATCAGGTGAACTGGGAAGGCGTGAGCCCCAGCGACTGGTTAGCGGCAAATATCGCGGGTTACCAGAGTGGCCCGGAAAAAATGGCGGCACTCTTCCTGCGCCACATTGTACCGGTCAGCGATAAAACTCCCTGAACACCGGTGACTGCAGCGCGAACTCAATAAACCGCGCCAGCGCAGGTGAATTCAGTTTACGGCCCGGATAGACCAGCCAGAGCTCATTCCCCTCGATTTCCCATTCCGGCAATACCGGCACCAGCCGGGGATCCGCCATCGCCCCGTCGGTCAGAAAGTGCGGCAGCAGCGTAATGCCCGCATCGCCCAGCGCAGATTCGCGCGCATAGAGCAAATTGTCCGTGAGATGGCCTGGCGGCAGCAGCCAGCGATAGAATTCGTCATCGCGCTGCAACACCCATTCATTCCAGGCACGATGCGCTATACAGCGGTGGGCCGACAGCTGCTGTGGATGAACCAGCGGCGGATGCTGATCAAGATAGCGCTGTGAAGCGACCAGCAGTCGCGGGCAGTTGCCTATCCGGCGGCCAATCAGCGAGGACTCCTGCGGCTGACCGGTGCGCAGCGCCACATCAAAGCCCTCCTGCACCAGATCACGCATCTCATCGGAGATCGAGACATCCAGCGTCACATCGGGATAGAGACGTAAAAACGCCGCGTTACAGCGCGCCAGCAGCGTGGCACCAATCCCCGCCGGGCTGGTGATACGCAGACGCCCGCTGGGATTTTCACGCAGGCTGGCGATCGCCTGATCGGCGCGTTCACTGGCCTGCATCATCTCCTGGCAATGCAGCAGATAGCGCTCACCGGCAAAGGTCAGATTGAGCTGGCGGGTGGTGCGGTTCAGCAACCGAATTCCCAGCCGCTGCTCCAGCTGGCTGATGCGCTGACTGACGCTCGATTTTGGCAGCCCTGCACGTTCTGCCGCGCCGGTAAAGCTGCCGCACTCCGCCACCAGCGCAAACAGTGCCATATCCTGCCACTGGCGAAATGCCATTGTTCACCTCAGACGAACACTCTATGAAAGATTGTCCATCTTATCACTGCTAAAATCAGGTTCTACACTTAAAGCCTGTTCCGAATCATCAGCCAGTCAGCCACGGACAGCGTGGCACAGCCCCTGCGGAGTGTGAGCACTCTTCAGGGCCAGAATGGCAACCACCAGATCCAGGCTTCCAGCCTGACTAAACAGGAAAAATGTATGTCTATTCGCGCTATCGCAATTAATCCGGAAAGTCCTGAAAACTTCACTGAAATTTTCCCTGAAACCCCAGCGCCAGGGGAGTATGACCTGCGGGTCGAAGTCAAAGCCGCATCGGTAAATCCGGTCGATACCAAGGTTCACAAAGGGGCGAAGAAGAACGGATTAGAGCAGCCACGCATCCTCGGCTGGGATGCCAGCGGTGTGGTGCTGGAAGTGGGCAGCAAAGTCAGCAACTTTAAGCCAGGCGATAAAGTTTTTTATGCGGGTGACCTGACCCGTCCTGGCAGTAACAGCACCGAGCAGCTGGTTGACTCACGCATTACCGGTCACAAGCCAGAGAGCCTGGACTGGGCGCAGTCCGCCGCGATCCCGCTGACGGCCCTGACCGCCTGGGAAGGACTGTTTGAGCGACTGAACCTGGAGTCAGCAACGGAAGATCAGACGCTGCTGATCGTGGGCGGCGCAGGCGGCGTCGGATCGCTGGCGATCCCGCTGGCAAAACTGCGCAGCAAGGTGAAGATCATTGCCACCGCTTCGCGTGAAGATTCCGCGCAGTGGTGCCGCGATCGCGGCGCCGATCTGGTGATCAACTACAAAGATATGATTGGAGAGCTGGAAAAACAGAGCATTAAGCAGGTCGATTATATCTTCTGCCTGAATGATACCGACGGTCACTGGGAAACCATGGCAAAGCTTATTGCCCCGCAGGGTCATATCTGCACCATCGTGGAAAACGAACATCCGCTGTCGATGGATCAGCTGAAGCTGAAGAGTGCCGCACTGCACTTCGAGCTGATGTACACCCGCAGCATGTTTAATACCCCGGATATGGCGCGTCAGGGTGAGATTCTGGATGCCGTCTCGGCGTTGCTGGATGAAGGTAAGCTGCAAACCACACTGAGCGAGACGCTGCACGGCTTAAGCGTTGAGACCTTAACTGCCGCCCATCAGCGCGTGCTGGAAGGCCACATGCGCGGCAAAGTAGTGATGGTGTATTAATGCGCTGACCCGGCTGCTCTGCGGCAGACCGGGTCACAGCATGCGTTACGGCTGGGCGTTTTTCTCGCCCAGCATCGCTTTCACCAGTTCAATGCAGCGCAGGAACCGGGTGTCATAATCATCTTCCTGCACGTGCAGGAACTCGATGTTGTTTTCCCGCAGCATCGTCACCAGCATCGACTGAAATTCCCGGCGATCCACGGAACTGCCCAGGCTGCGCAAGCCATCGGCAACCCACGGCACGTTGTTCTCCAGCAGAATCACCAGATCAAAGCGATATTCATCGATCAGTGCCTGCACAAACGGATGTTCACGCCCTTCATACTTCAGACAAAACGCCTGCGTGGTCACAAAGTCGGTGTCGATAAAGGCCACTTTATTGGCGTATTTAACCGCGAAATCGATGTACTGCGCCTGGCCCAGCGCGATCTTGTCGTAATCTGAATATTGCAGCGCCATTTCATCACCGCCCAGGTGGGAGAAGACATAGTCGCGGCCATATTCCCAGGCACTGGTGGTATTGAAGATGTTGGCGAGTTTATTCACCAGCGTCGATTTACCGCTCGACTCCCCGCCGAGGATGGCCACGGTGCGCACAAAGAAAGGTTTCACTTCGGTCGGGATATAATCCCAGAAGCGGAACGGATCCTGACGGATCTGCGCGCCGCTGATGCTCATAAAGGATCGGCTGGGATCGACCAGTACGGTCTGAATGCCAAGATGCTGCTGATACATCTCCGCATCGGGCGCTTCGCTGGTGTAGATGCAGTCCGGCGCAATACCATGCTCGCTGAGAAACGCGCTGACGCCCTTACTCCAGACATCCCAGCCGTGCGGATAGGGCTCAATCCCCTCCTCATCAAAGGCGTGAATGCGGATATTTTTCTGATACTTAAAGGTCTGCAGCAGCCAGCGCAGGCGATCGCTGACCGTGGGCTGTTGTGACATCGCGCTGTTCTCAAACAGTTCGCGGTCACGTGGCTCGTCGTAGCCCATAATGATATGCAGCTCATCGACCTGGCTACAGGCGCGCTGAATCAGATAGATATGGCCGGTGTGCAGCGGATAGAATTTACCAAACACCACGCCGACCGTTTTATCGCGGCGCGGAAACTCCAGACCCAGAAAACGGTGCAGCGCCTCCAGCTTTTGCGCGCTGGGGCTTTTGATTTTGGCATTGAGCAACTGGCTCAGATAGCCTTTGGTCATGCCGCTGGCATCAGCGACCTGTTGCAGCGTGTGACCCTGCTGGCGAATGGCCGTTTTCAGATAATCAAACGACGACATGTCGTGCCTCCTGCATCAATGCGGTTAAGGTGGGAGCGGCCTGCCAGCGGCTTTTCGCTGGCGGCCGCAGGCGCGTTACAGATCGTCCAGAATCGCCAGCGCATCGGCCAGCTTCTTCGCGCTGAAAACCTGCATCCCGGCAATCGGTTTTTTCGGTGCATTCCCTGCCGGCACAATGGCGCGTTTGAAGCCATGCTTCGCCGCTTCAGCGATGCGCTCCTGACCGCTGGGCACCGGACGGATTTCGCCCGCCAGTCCCACTTCGCCGAAGATTACCAGATCCTGCGGCAACGGACGATCGCGCAGGCTCGACACCATCGACAGCATCAGCGCCAGGTCAGCACTGGTTTCAGTGACTTTGACGCCGCCGACCACGTTAACGAACACATCCTGATCCGCCATCTGCAATCCGCCGTGACGGTGCAATACTGCCAGCAGAATCGCCAGGCGGTTCTGCTCCAGACCCACTGCCACGCGGCGTGGATTGCCCATCATGGAGTGATCGACCAGCGCCTGAATCTCCACCAGCAGCGGTCGCGTTCCCTCCCACAGCACCATCACCGAACTGCCCGAGGTGATCTCTTCGCCGCGCGACAGGAAAATAGCTGACGGGTTGCTGACTTCACGCATGCCCTGCTCGGTCATGGCAAACACACCCAGTTCATTAACCGCGCCGAAGCGGTTTTTATGACTGCGCAGGGTGCGGAAGCGGGAATCGGCATCGCCATCCAGCAGCACCGAACAGTCGATACAGTGTTCCAGCACTTTCGGTCCGGCCAGGGAACCATCTTTGGTGACGTGACCAACCATGATGATCGCCACACCGCGCGTCTTGGCGAAGCGCGTCAGGTAAGCGGCGGTTTCACGCACCTGGGCGACGCTGCCGGGCGAGGACTGGATCTCCGCCATGTGCATCACCTGGATCGAGTCGATCACCATCAGTTGCGGCTGCTCCTGTTCGGCGATCAGGCAGATCTGCTCAATGCTGGTTTCCGACAGCATATTCACATTTTCGGTGGGTAATCCCAGACGATGGGCGCGCATCGCCACCTGCTGCAGTGACTCTTCACCGGTGACATACAGGGTTTTCATCCCCTCTGACAACCGGCACATCACCTGCAGCAGCAGCGTGGATTTGCCTGCGCCGGGGCTGCCGCCAATCAGAATGGCGCTGCCCGGCACCACCCCGCCGCCCAGCACCCGGTCAAACTCTTTGAAGCTGGTCGAGAAGCGCGGTAACGCCTCCAGGCTGATTTCAGAGAGCTTCTGCACCCGGCTGGTTCCGGCGCTGCCGGCATAGCCACTCAGGCGCTCGTTACGCGCAGCCGCGGGCGAGGCGGCAATGCGCACCTCGGTGATGGTGTTCCAGGCGTGACAGGCGCTGCACTGCCCCTGCCAGCGTGGGTAATCTGCGCCACATTCGTTACAGACAAATGCGCGTTTTGCCGCTTTGGCCAAATCAATACCTCAGTTAACGCTCTTCGTGGATCAGGCTGCCGGTGAGGATGCAGAACACCCCCATTAAATCGGCATGGCGAATGGTGACCGCAGTCTGCTCATTCACCTTAGGTTTAGCATGGAACGCAATGCCCAGTGCTGAGGCTTTGATCATCAGCAGGTCATTGGCACCATCGCCGATCGCCACCGTCTGTTCCGGCGCGATGTCAAAACGCTGCGCCAGCTTCTTCAGGGTATCGGCTTTGTATTGTGCATCGACAATTGGTCCCAGCACGTTGCCGGTCAGTTTGCCGTCGCGAATTTCGAGTTCATTAGCCACCACCGCCGACAGATGCAGCTTGTCGCGCAGGTATTCGGCGTAGTAGGTAAAGCCGCCAGACGCGATGGCAACCTGCCAGCCCAGCGCCTGCAGCTTCTGCGTCAGCGTCGTTAAGCCCGGCATCAGCGGCAGAACATCACGTACCTGTTTCAGAATATTGGCGTCTGCCCCCTGCAGCGTAGCCACGCGCTGACGCAGGCTGGCGGTGAAGTCGAGTTCGCCGCGCATCGCACGTTCCGTGACTTCCGCCACCTGCTCGCCACAGCCCGCCAGTTTTGCAATCTCATCGATGCACTCGATCTGAATCGCGGTGGAGTCCATATCCATCACCAGCAGGCCTGGCGTTTTGAGATGCGGGATTCTGCCCAGCGGCGCGACATCCAGGCCAGCGTCGTGCGCCAGCTTGCTGGCAAACGGCGTCAGCGATCCCGCCAGGCGAATCACCTGATACTCATCGACGTTCCAGGCGCTGACGATCACCATGGCGGCACCCAGCTGGTGCTGGTAATCGGTCAGCCGCTGCTTATCCAGCCCGCGGCCATACAGCAGCCAGCCGGTACGGCCAGCGCGATAATCCAGCGGCATCACTTCATCACCGCTAAGAGAAAGGGGCAAACCCGGCCAGAGGGAGACATCGGCGGGAAGATCGCACCAGGTTAAACGATTTGGCATCAGAGCTCCTGTAGGGACAACAAAACCACGCAAGAGGCTACCTTGTCTGCGCCGCTTCTGGCAACATAATCTCCAGGCTTTCTGTTGTGATATGACCCGGATGATTAATGGCTAAAACCGCACTGAAATTTCGCTTACATCGTACCGTGATCGTTCTCATCTCGATGGCGCTGCTGGTCGTGCTGATGCAGGGCGCATCCTGGTTCAGCCTCGGCCATCAGGCGGCACGTTCTGAACAGGTCGAGGAGCTGGCACATACGCTGACCAGCCAGGTGGCGTTCAGCCTTAAGCCGTTGATGGACAACAGTGAAAATAACCGGACTCAGATAGAAGCCATTCTTAATCAGATGACGGCTAACAGCCGTATTCTGGATGCATCGGTCTATGACGGCGACGGCAGCCTGGTGGCGCACAGCGGTGAAAACATCAATGTACGCGATCGGCTGGCGCTCGACGGCCAGCGCGCAGGCAGCTATTTCAACCATCAGATTGTGCAGCCGCTGGCCGGAAACGAGGGTCCGTTGGGCTTTTTGCGCGTGACGCTGGATACCCACGTGCTCGTCACCGACTCACATCAGGTCGATAACACCACCAATATTCTGCGTCTGATGATGCTGCTGGCGCTGGCTATCGGCATTATTCTCTCACGCACCCTGCTGCGCCACCGCCGCACCCGCTGGCAGCAGTCACCGTTCCTGCTCACCGCCAGCACCCCGGTGAAAGAGGATCGGGATGAGGACGACGAGAAGAAAGAGTAACGCTCCGGCTGCGGTAAAGATAAAACAAGAAAGGCCCGCACAGCGGTAATGCTGGTCAGTTAAGATTAGATTTGTAAAGGCTGTCACGGTCAGACGTGGCAGCTTTTTTTATGGGCGAGCGAGCCTCAGTGCGGGCCAGCGCACCTCTGCTGCTGCCGGGCCGTCCTCGCGCCGCTCACGCGGTACCTTCGGCTTTGACGTCGTGCCGACGAACCGTTCGGGGATCGGCCCTCCCTGGCCGGCCCCGACCTGTCCACGCTTCCCGGCGTGGACTTCTGGCCCGCCGTCACGCCTCAGCGCTGCGGATAGCCCTTTCAGCAGCAGAGGCGCTCAGGCCTCCACTCTCGTGCCCTTTTTAACAATTCACACTGAAGTTTCAGAGCAGGCCGGGGCCGGGCAGGGGCAGGCAATCCGCAGCGCTGAACAGAATGAGTCTGCCAGGAGAGCCCGCAGGACGCGGGCGAAAGGCGGGGCGGCACAGGATGTGCCATCCCCGGCGGTCCGTCAGGCAGAGGAATGAAGTGAAGGAACCGCGCAGCGGCGCGAGGACCGCCAGCCCCTGCCCGGCACCAGACTGCGTTATCACCTGTCGCTTAACTGACTGACATTACCGCTGTGCGGGCCTTTTTTATGGGAAAGATGCTGATTTGCGAGGCGTCTTGCGTTAGCCGATGAGCAGCGCTTCCAGCTCGCCCAGTGATTTGACCTGCCAGGTGGGCTTAATATGTTCCGGCAATGGCCGGGTGCCATGATCGAGCCAGCAGGTTTTAATACCGGCATTCATGCCGCCCAGAATGTCTGACTCTGGCGTATCACCCACCATCAGCACCCGCTCACGATCCGGGTTGCCCATCAGATTCAGTGCGTAATCAAAAATCTCTGGCGCCGGTTTTGGCTGGCCGACCTGCTCGGAGATTACCAGCGCCGAGAAGTAATCACGGAAACCGGTGCGCTCCAGACGCGTCTGCTGCAGCGCAGTAAAACCGTTGGTGATGATGCCCATTTTCACCCGGCCATGCAGCTGATTCATCAGGCTGACCGCGCCCGGCAGCGGCGTGCAGATCTCTCCCATTGCGCTGAGGAAGCCGCTGTTGAGGATCTCCGGCGCAACGCTGAGCTTTTCGCTCCAGTGGTTGAAACGCTGAGTCTGCAGCTGTAACGCGGAGATAGCACCGTTCTGATAATCGACCCACAGCGGCTTGTTTATCGCCTGATAATCGCTGTAATCCTGGTCGGTGAACTGCACGTCATAACCGGCGAACAGGCGCTGCAAACCGGCATAGGCGTCGAAATGAAAAAGGGTATCGTCGGCATCAAACAGGATGCAATCCCAGTTATCAATCATTAAAGCTCCTTAACACCGCTACGGCGTCAGTGCCATGAGAATGGCATCTTCACGGCCGCTGGCGGTGGGATAATAGTTGGGGCGACGACTGACCTGATTGAATCCAAGCTGCTCATAGAGCGCGATGGCGGGCAGGTTCGAGGCGCGCACTTCCAGCCACAGCGTCAGTACGTCGCGTTTGATCAACTCATCGATCAGATGCTGCAACAGCTGGCGGCCCAATCCCCGGCGCTGAAAAGCGGGATCGACCGCGATGTTAAACAGCGAGGCTTCGTCCAGTACCACCTGCGTAATCGCAAAGGCGGCCATTTGGCCGTCAACGTCGAGACGTAAATTGATAAAGCGCTCGCCCTGATTGCTGGCAAACGTCTTTTCACTCCAGGGAAACGCGTGGCTACGACACTCAATGGCGAAGGCCTGCGCCAGATCGTCAGGGGTGAGTAAAGAGATGGCTGTCATGGTTACACATCTGTTGCCAGAGCGCGCGTTTGGCGACGCCGCTGCTGATCAGTTCATTGAAAGAGGCGCTGGTTAATGCCACGCCATTGAAAGTCTGTTCGCTCTCTACGCCGAGCAGCCAGCCCGCGCAGTTCAGCGTCTCCGGCAGCATTTGCAGCTGATCCGGTGTCACGGTCATTACCTGAGCGGGTTGCAGATTGAGGGCATGCAGCACATCGCGCATCAGCGGTTCATGCAGGCCGGGTGGTGCGTCAGCGACAATAATCAACTGCGTGTCCGGTGCCAGCGTGACGGCAATTTCGCCCTGAAGCACGCGCGGGCGGCGCAGTTGGTACTGCGTAATTCCCATTTGCTGTAAAAGCCAGTCGCGCCTGGACGTCATGGTGTTACCTGTTCTGCTGCCTGAATGCGACGCTATGCTAGCAAACCCATCGAACATGCGCCAACAAACCACTATAATCCCCGCTCAGATCTTACAGGAGCCCTACATGTCTGCTTTTACCCCGGCCAGCGAAGTCATTCTGCGCCACAGTGATGAATTTACCGCCCGCCATGTTTTATTTGCTGGCGATCTGCAGGATGACCTGCCCGCTCAGCTGGAAACCGCCTCATCGCGCGTTCACACCCAGCAATATCATCACTGGCAAAACCTGAGCCGCCGTATGGGCGAGCAGGCGCGTTACGGAATGGTTGCTCAGGCCGAAGATGTGCAGGGCTGCGATACCCTGGTCTACTTCTGGACCAAGAATAAGCCGGAAGTGCAGTTCCAGCTGCAGAACCTGCTGTCGCTGCTGCCGGTGGGCTGCGACGTGTTCGTGGTCGGTGAAAACCGCAGCGGCGTGCGCAGCGCCGAAGGCATGATGGAGTCATGGGTGAAGCTGGAGAAGATCGACAGCGCGCGTCGCTGTGGTCTCTACCACGGTCGCCTCGACAAACAGCCTGAATTCGATGCCAGCACCTTTGGTCACCAGTATCAGCTCGATGGTCTGACGATTCATACCCTGCCTGGCGTCTTCAGCCGTGACGGTCTGGATAGCGGCAGCGCCCTGCTGCTGTCGACCTTTACCCCACACACCAAAGGTAAAGTGCTGGATATGGGCTGTGGCGCGGGCGTGATTGCCGCCTCGCTGCCTGCCCGTTCGCCTAAAGTGCGTCTGTGGCTGTGTGACGTGCATGCAGCGGCGATTGAAGCAAGTAAAGCGACGCTGGCCGCCAATGGCATCGAGGGCGAAGTCTTCGCCAGCAACGTCTTCTCTGACGTGACCGGTCGTTTCGACATGATTATCTCTAATCCGCCCTTCCATGAAGGCACTCAGACCAGCCTCGACGCCGCACAGGCGCTGATTCGTGGTGCGGTGAAGCACCTGAATACCGGCGGCGAGCTGCGTATCGTTGCTAACACCTTCCTGCCCTATCCGCAGGCGCTGGATGAAGCCTTCGGCAGTCACGAAGTCATCGCGCAAACCGGGCGCTTTAAAGTTTACCGTGCCGTCTATGGTCGCGGTGCCAAAACGCGCTAAGGGTTTTTCCTGCTGTTAACTGCTTTGCCGGGCTGAAAACGTTGCTTTTTACAGCGATCGTTTCAGCCCGACGAAATAGTTGTTGACGCAAAGAGTAAAATCTCTAGAATGCGCCTCCGTGGTTGTAACATTCTCAAGGTGTTACGGGTATGCGAAGGTGGCGGAATTGGTAGACGCGCTAGCTTCAGGTGTTAGTGTCCTAACGGACGTGAGGGTTCAAGTCCCTCTCTTCGCACCAAAATCACAAGTTTCATATCGCGAGCACTGCGCGAAGGTGGCGGAATTGGTAGACGCGCTAGCTTCAGGTGTTAGTGTCTTAACGGACGTGAGGGTTCAAGTCCCTC
>NZ_JALNPM010000021.1:0-42343 GCF_024520875.1 Pantoea sp. Ft-CA_14
AAGTGAAACGCCGTAGCGCCGATGGTAGTGTGGGGTCTCCCCATGCGAGAGTAGGGAACTGCCAGGCATCAAATAAGAGAGAGCCCTTTGCGTATGCGAAGGGCTTTTTTCGTTGTGGCAAACCGCGATAAAACTCCCTCTTCACAGCGTATCTGTCTGTCTATTCATAACAGCAACAGGTCAGTAAGCATATTAAAGCGGCTGTTCAGGCCATAAAAAAACCCGGCACCAGGCCGGGTAGTGAGATAACTGAACGTCTGATCAGTGAATAACCTGCGATAGAAACGCCCGGGTACGCTCCGATTTTGGATTCGCAAAGAACTCCTGCGGTGGCGCGACTTCGACGATCTCTCCCCGATCCATAAAGATCACCCGGTCAGCCACCGTTCGGGCAAAGCCCATCTCATGGGTGACGCACAGCATAGTCATCCCATCCTCAGCCAGACCAATCATCGTATCCAGCACCTCTTTAACCATCTCAGGATCCAGCGCTGACGTGGGCTCATCAAACAGCATAATTTTGGGCTTCATACAGAGTGAGCGGGCGATGGCGACACGCTGCTGCTGTCCGCCAGAGAGCTGGCCCGGAAACTTATGTGCATGCTCGGCAATACGCACGCGTTGCAGATAGTGCATGGCCAGCTCATCAGCTTCCTTCTTTGGAATCTTTCTTACCCAGGAAGGTGCCAGCGTGCAGTTTTGCAGTACGGTCAGATGCGGAAAGAGATTGAAGTGCTGGAAGACCATACCGACTTCGGTGCGCACGCGCTCAATGTTACGAACGTCATCATTAAGATGGATACCGTCAACAACAATGCGGCCCTGCTGATGCTCTTCCAGATGGTTGATACAGCGGATCGTCGTCGATTTGCCGGAGCCGGAAGGTCCGCACAGTACGATGCGTTCACGGGGTTTAACCTGCAGGTTGATGTCTTTCAGTACATGGAATTGCCCGTACCATTTATTCACGTTCTCAAGCGAGATCATCAACGCGTCGGAAGAGTGTGTCATAGAGTCAGTCATGTAAAACCTCAGTGCGATGTACGCCCGGTGTGAAAGCGCTTTTCCAGATACTGGCTGTAGCGCGACATGCTAAAACAGAAGATCCAATAGACCAGTGCAGCAAAGACATAACCTTCGGTCGACATCCCCAGCCAGGTCGGATCGACCGTTGCCTGCTGGACGCTGCTGAACAGATCGAAAAGACCAATGATGATGACCAGGCTGGTATCTTTAAACAGTGCGATGATGGTATTGACCAGGCCGGGAATAGTGAGCTTCAGCGCCTGGGGCAGAATAACCAGCATCTGCGTCTTCCAGTAGCCCAGCGCCAGAGATTCGGCTGCTTCGTACTGACCTTTCGGCAGTGCCTGCAGGCCACCGCGAACCACCTCTGCCACATAGGCGGACTGGAACAGAATGACGCCGACCAGCGCGCGCACAAGCTTGTCGATGTTAGTGCCTTCAGACATAAACAGCGGCAGCATCACGGATGACATAAACAGCACGGTAATCAGCGGCACGCCGCGCCAGAACTCAATAAAGATAATCGACAGCGTGCGCACGACCGGCATGCGTGAGCGACGGCCCAGCGCCAGCAAAATACCCAGCGGCAGCGCACCGGCAATACCCACCGACGCAATAATCAGCGTCAGCGTTAATCCGCCCCACTGACGTGTTTCGACACGTTCCAGCCCCAGATAGCCGCCATACAGCAGAAACCAGACAATCACCGGATAGATGACAGCCCAGGCAGCAATGTAGCGTCCACGATACGGCAGACTCTTCAGGAACATCGGCACAATCGACAACAGGCCGATCACCAGCGCCAGGTTAATACGCCAGCGCAACTCATGCGGGTAAAGCCCATACATGAACTGGCCGAAACGAGCATGGATAAAGACCCAACAGGCACCCTCTTTGGTGCAATCGGCGCGCGTGGTGCCGATCCAGTTTGCCTGAAAGACCAGCCAGTTCAGCGCGGGCGGAATGACGTGCCAGATAACCCAGATGCAAAACAGCGTCAGTAGCGTATTAAACCAGCTGGAAAACAGGTTTTTACGAGCCCAAAACCAGGCACGACTGACCAGAGTCGTCGGGACGGGGGGCGTTTCATGCGTAGTCAAAGACATAGTTATCCCGTTCTCTTAACGCTCAACCAGCGCAATTTTGCGGTTGTAGAAGTTCATAAGCATTGATATCAGCAGGCTGATAATCAGGTAAACGCCCATCGTGATAGCAATCGTCTCAATGGCCTGACCGGTCTGATTCAGTACCGATCCGGCGAACAGCGACACCATATCGGGATAACCGATAGCGGCAGCGAGTGAAGAGTTCTTCACGATGTTCAGATACTGGCTGGTTAGTGGCGGAATAATGACGCGCATGGCCTGAGGAATAATCACCTGGCGCAGCGTAACCGGATTAGGCAGCCCCAGCGACCGCGCTGCTTCATGCTGACCATAGGGGACCGACTGGATCCCGGAGCGGATCACTTCAGCAATAAACGACGACGTATAAATCGACAGTGCCAGCGTCAGGGCTGCCAGCTCCGGTATCATCACCGAGCCGCCACGGAAATTGAAACCGCGCAGTTGTGGCACATCCCAGTGCGTGGCTGGGCCAAACCCAAGGTGTGCAAGCAAAGGAAAGAGAATCAGCATCACAACGGCAGCGGGCCATGTGCGACGTAACTGACCGGTTTTCAGCTGATGTTTACGGTTAAAGCGGTACAGGCCATAGCTCACAGCCGCGGCCAGAAGCAGTGCGATCACAAATGGCCAGCTGCCTGCTGCATAGGTCGGCCACGGAACGTAGAGTCCGCGATTACTGACATACGCCAGATCAAAAGCATTCAGCGCCTGACGTGGCCCCGGCAGATTGCGTAAGACTGCAAAGTACCAGAAGAAGATTTGCAGCAGGGGTGGGATATTACGGAAGGTTTCGATATAGATATTCGAGAGTTTCCGCAGCAGCCAGTTGTCAGAAAGGCGGGCAAGACCGACCGCGAATCCGAGAATCGAAGCGAAAACAATACAGAGTGCAGAGACCAGCAGCGTGTTGGTTAATCCGACCAGAAACACGCGCGCGTAGGTATCTCCCTCAGTGTACTCAATCAGATGCTGAACGATGCCGAAACCGGCAGTGCGCTCTAGAAATCCAAACCCCGATGTAATGCCGCGATTGGCAAGGTTAATAATGGTGTTATGCACCAGATAACCCACCACACCAAGCACCGCGACGATGGCGATGAGCTGATAAATCCAGGCGCGAACCGTGGGATTACCAAATGAAAAATCCCTTTTCACGGTTGGGCGTTGTGACATGTTGAAACCTCAGTAACGAAAGCTGGGGTAGGGCACCACAGAATAGGGTGCCCGATTAGTGAGGTCTGTTAACGTACCGGTGGTGCGTACTGAATACCGCCCTGGTTCCACAACGCATTCTGACCACGTGCAATCTTCAGTGCGCTGTCTTTACCGACGTTACGGTCAAAGCTTTCCTGATAGTTACCCACCTGCTTGACGATGTTGTAGGCCCACTTGTTATCCAGCTTCAGATCCTTACCAAAATCACCTTCGGCGCCCAGGAAGTGTGCCATGTCTGGTGTGGTTGGCTTGGCCGTCATCTGATCAACGTTCTTCGAGGAGATGCCCATCTCCTCCGCATTCAGCATGGCGTAGAGCGACCACTTCACGATGGTGAACCAGTCATCATCACCACGACGCACCAACGGCCCCAGCGGCTCTTTGGAGATCACTTCGGGCAGAACAATAAATTCGTCCGGTTTGCCCAGCTTAATGCGTAATGCGTAAAGCTGAGACTGGTCAGACGCCAGCGTATCGCAACGTCCGCTATCCAGCGCTTTAGCCGATTCATCAGAGCGGTCGAAGGTTACAGGCGTATATTGCATTTTGTTGGCTTTAAAGAAGTCCGCTACGTTCAGCTCGGTGTCGGTTCCCGCCTGAATACAGACGGTGGCACCATCCAGCTCTTTCGCACTTTTCAGGCCGGCCTTCTGGTGAGTCAGGAAGCCGATACCGTCGTAATAGTTCACGCCCGCAAACAGGAAGCCCATGCCGCCATCGCGCGATGAGGTCCATGTGGTATTACGTGAAAGCACATCCACCTCGCCGGACTGCAGAGCGGTAAAACGCTCTTTCGCGGTCAGCGGGGTATATTTCACTTTGGTCGCATCACCAAACACAGCGGCAGCCGTCGCACGACACACATCCACATCGATACCGGTAAACTTGCCGCCAGCATCTGCATAGGAGAAGCCCGGCAAGCCGTCACTGATACCACATTGAACAAAACCTTTTTTCTTTATCGCATCCAGTGTGGTGCCTGCGTGTGCTTGCTGAGCAACGGCAACCAGCGAGGCAGCAGCGATCAGCGTAGAGAGCATCATCTTTTTCATAAAGCATCCTGTGTGGCGGGATCATGTTGTTATGTTTGCGCACTTTAGTGTGCGTTTTTCCTGTCTGTGGCGGTCAGCCATCCACGACTCTGCAAAGCTGATGCCAGGTTTGCAGGTTCCTGAATTCGTATGAAAGAACGGTTAATAATCGGAAGCACTTAGAAAGTTCCGCTAATATGGCGCACCAAAAGGAAGCAATGCGAGTCGACCCGATCACATTTAGTGCAAATAGTTTCACTATGTGGGAGCAGTGTGAGCATTCACTCAGGCAGAAATGTATGAAGAGATTGCGTTGCTTTTTAATGCGCAGAAAGTCACATACCCAGCAGTGGCGGGGATGTGAAGCGAGGTGAGGGTCAGGCAGGCACTAAGTCAAATCACAGCGGGCGAAAGCGAGAGGGTGAAATATCACGCCAGCGATTGCAACTACAGTTACCATATTACCGGAAACTGTTTCACTATCATTACCGTGGCTTTGTGCGTCGACGCACAAATAAAAACGCCAGCCCGAAGGCTGGCGTGATTTACAGACAGAACTAAAAATCAGTTCATGCCGTATTTTTTCAATTTCTTACGCAGCGTACCGCGGTTGATACCCATCATCAGGGCAGCACGGGTCTGATTGCCACGGGTATACTGCATCACCATGTCCAACAGAGGCTGCTCGACTTCAGCCAAAACCAGCTCATACAGGTCGCTCACATCCTGACCATTCAGTTGAGCAAAATAGTTCTTCAGTGCCTGTTTAACCGAATCACGCAAAGGTTTTTGAGTTACCTGATCCTGTGAGTTAACGGTTGAAACGGTCAGTACGTCAGAATTTACGCGTTGTTCGAACATAGTTCTTTCAGCTCTTTATTTCGTTACGCAAGATTTTCGAAGTATGCCTCCAACGCCTCCAGCTGTTCGCTGGCATCCTCAATGGCGTTGAATGTGCGCCGAAACTGGTCATTCGGGGCGTGCTCCTGCAGATACCAGGAGACGTGCTTTCGCGCTATACGGTATCCCTTGCCTGAACCGTAAAAGTCGTGCAGCTCACGTATATGCGAAACAAGCAAGCGCTTGACCTCTGCCATCGGCAGCGGGGCAAGCAACTCCCCAGTGTCCAGATAATGCTGGATTTCCCGGAAGATCCACGGTCTTCCCTGAGCAGCACGTCCTATCATCAGAGCATCGGCCCCTGTATAGTCGAGCACCGCTCTGGCTTTATGCGGGTCAGTTATGTCTCCATTCGCGATAATCGGAATGGAGACACTCTGCTTAACTGTCCGAATGCTGTCATATTCAGCTTCTCCGTTGAACAGGCAGGCACGAGTGCGACCATGTATCGTCAGAGCCTGTATACCGCAGCGTTCAGCCAATTGGGCAATCGCGACACAGTTCCTGTTTTCAGGATCCCAGCCAGTACGAATTTTCAGCGTAACCGGCACATTCACTGCATTAACCACTGCGGAGAGAATTGACTCCACCACGGTGGGATATTGCAGCAAGGCTGAACCCGCCATTTTGCGGTTAACCTTCTTGGCAGGGCATCCCATATTAATGTCGATGACCTGTGCACCAGCCTCAACATTAATGCGTGCAGCTTGCGCCATTTCACTGGGATCGCAACCGGCAATTTGCACGGCGCGAATGCCTGGCTCATCGCTGTGAACCATACGTAATCGAGATTTGTCGCTTGCCCAGACTTCCGGGTTTGAAGACAACATCTCAGAAACTGCCATGCCTGCACCCATTTCGTGACACAGCGCCCTGAACGGCCTGTCGGTAATACCGGCCATCGGTGCTGCAATCAGTCGATTTCTCAGCTGGAGGTTTCCAATACGCATGAAGTCAGAATGGCCATACTGTGTCTGCAAGGCGGCGTATATTACGCATTTTTGCAGGAAGATGAAAGGCCAAACTTTGAACAATCAGCAAGAAAGATCAATGAAATCCGGGTCATGATCGATGTGCATATTTATTAAGCTTAAATATCAATGATTTAACAACTTATGCTGAAATTGTGAGCAAAAGTTTTTCCAGAAAAGTACGTCAATTCGCCAGATAAAAAACGTCACATGCCGTGATTAACGATACAAGCATCCATTTCAAATCGGGAAAGCCCGCAACTTACGCTACGGGCTGGCTGAATGTTCTGTTAAGGCACTTTGTTACGGGCAGCGCGATATCAGAGGGGGCAGACAGGCGCTATATTCAGGATTTAATCCCGGTAATCCGGCACCACTCCTCTTTAACCGCAACCGGGTCGAGCGTGAACTCGCTGACATACGCTTCGCAGACGCTCTCTGCCTGGCTCTCTAACACGCCCGAGAGGCCCAGATGACCGCCAGACTTCGGCAGTACGCTGATCAGCGGGGCCAGTTCACGTAGCGGGCCGGCCAGGATATTGGCCACCACCACATCAGCCTGCAGATTTTCGGGTTGCTGGTGGGGCAGATAGAGCGACAGGCGATCAGAGACGCCGTTGCGCTCAGCATTATCCCGGCTGGCCTGAATAGCCTGCGGATCGATATCAATCCCGATCGCCTGAGCCGCGCCCAGCTTCAGTGCGGCGATCGCCAGGATCCCCGAACCACAGCCGAAATCGATCACCGTTTTGCCCACCAGATCCAGCCCGTCAAGCCAGGTAAGGCAGAGTGAGGTGGTCGGATGCGTGCCGGTCCCAAACGCCAGGCCGGGATCGAGCATTACGTTGACGGCATCGGGATCCGGCACATCACGCCAGCTCGGACAGATCCAGAGCCGCTCACCGAAGCGCATCGGATGGAAGTTTTCCATCCATTCGCGCTCCCAGTCTTTATCTTCGATCTGCTCGATCCGGTGACGAAAACCGGCGCCCAGCAACGGATGCTGCGCCAGTTCGGCGGTAATCGCGGCCATATCAGTTTCTGCATCGAACAGGCCGATAACATCGGTATCGCCCCACAGGCGGGTTTCACCTGGCAGCGGCTCATACACCGGCGTGTCGTTGGTATCCTGAAAGGTCACTGAAACCGCACCGATGTCCATCAGCGCATCGCTCAGCGTTTCCGCGTGTTCACCTGAGCTATTAATTTTGATTTGAATCCACGGCATAACGTCTCTCTTTCCGTCAATGTTGCGGCGCGTCGACCGTTTGCGGCGCGCGTCCAAACAGGTTGCCCACTAAAAATGCCAGCAGGCTTAAAAGCAGTGAGGGCACAATGGGATGAAAACCCAGAATCTGCAGGTTCAGGCTCGCCAGAAAAGCGTAGCAGCCTCCACCCACCACCATGCCGGTGATGGCGCCTGCGGCATTAGCGCGTTCCCAGTAGAGACCCAGTACCAGCGGCCAGAGGAAAACCGCCTCAAGGCCGCCAAAGGCCAGCAGGTTGAGCCAGATAATCATATCGGGTGGATTCCAGGCCGCAATCAGCAGCAGGATACCCAGTGCGAACGTAATGGTGCCAGATAACAGCCGCAGCCGCGTCTCATTTTCCATCTGCTGCGGGGCGACACGCAGATAGAGATCTTTGATCAGCGTAGCCGAAGCCTGTAACAGCTGGGCATTAATGGTCGACATAATGGCTGCCATGGGGGCTGCCAGAAACAGTCCGGCAGCTAACGGTGGCAGCACAGTGATCATCAGGGTGGGTATAACACTATCCGGCACGGTCAGATTCGGCAGTATCGCCCGGCCCAGCGCACCGGCCAGATGCATTCCCAGCATCAGGATCACCACCACAATGGTACCCAGAATAATGGCCCGATGGACTGCCTTGCTGTCTTTATAAGAGATGCAGCGCACCGCAGTATGCGGCAAGCCAATCACCCCAAAGCAGACCAGCACGACAAATGAACTGAGGAAGGTCGGCGTTATAATCTCACCCGGTCCCTGCGGCGACAGCAGAGCGGGATCAATGTCATGTAGTTTCTGCACGGCCGTGCTCAGGCCGCCAGCCTGATGAATCACCGCGAACAGCAGCAGAAATGTGCCAATCAGCATCACGATGCCCTGCATGGCGTCATTGAGAACGCTGGCACGGAACCCGCCAAAAGCGGTGTAGAGCGCAATAGTGCCGCCAAAAATCAGCAGACCCGTGTCATACGGGATGCCTGCGGCGGTTTCGAGCAGCCGCGCGCCGCCAATAAACTGCACCGTCATGGCACCGATAAAGGCAACCAGCAGGCTCAGACTCGCCAGCCAGATCAGCAGCGGGCTCTGATAGCGGGCGTAGAGCATGTCATTCAGCGTCACCGCATTATGCTTGCGCGCCAGGATGGCAAACTTTTTCCCCAGCACACCCAGCGAGAGCCAGACGGCGGGCACCTGCACCATCGCCAGCAATACCCATCCCAGCCCATATTTGTAGGCGGCACCGGGACCACCAATAAACGAGCTGGCGCTGATATAGGTGGTGGTGAGCGTCATCGCCAGCACAAATCCGCCCATGGAGCGGCTGCCAAGGAAATATTCAGTGAGGAAGCTACCCTCGCGCCTTTTGCGCACGGCAAACACCGACAGCGCGGCAATCAACACCAGATAAATCAGTAACGGCAGGATAATTTCACTGTTCATTTGTGTCCTCCAGCGGCATGTCGCGGAAAATTAACCGCACCATCATCCAGCACAGGAATATGAACAACAGGGGAGCAAACAGGCAGGAGAGTTCAAACCAGCGCGGCAGGCCGGTGATACCAATTTCACTGCCACCCAGCCAGGCAGAAAGCCCCCAGGCAGCGAGCCAGAGCAGGGTGAGGTAGAGCGACCAGCGCGCCTCTTTATGTGCCTGTATAAAACGAGCATCCATGATTCAACCTTAACGCCAGCGGCAAAAGAAAAAGGCCGGATTAACCGGCCTCTGACTGACTCAGCGTTGCGTTTACTTCTCGTGCAAGCCGAGTTTTTTCTCCAGATAGTGGATATTGGTTCCACCGTGCTGGAAGTTTTCGTCGGACATGATTTTCATCTGCAGTTCAACGTTGGTTTTGATACCGTCGATGATCAGTTCCGCCAGCGCATTCTTCATGCGGGCGATAGCCACGTCGCGCGTTTCGCCATAGGTGATCAGCTTACCGATCATGGAGTCGTAATACGGCGGTACGGTGTAGCCTGAGTAAATATGCGACTCCCAGCGCACGCCAAAACCGCCTGGCGCATGGAAGCGGGTGATTTTACCCGGACTTGGCAGGAAGGTGACCGGATCTTCAGCGTTAATACGGCACTCGACCGCATGTCCGCGAATAACCACTTCGTCCTGTTTGATCGACAGTGGCTGACCCGCAGCAATGCGCAGCTGCTCTTTGATCAGATCCACACCGGTGATCATCTCGGTCACCGGATGTTCCACCTGAATACGGGTGTTCATCTCAATGAAGTAGAACTCACCGTTTTCGTACAGAAACTCGAAGGTACCTGCGCCACGATAGCCAATCTCAATACAGGCTTTGGCACAACGATTGCCGATAAAGCTGCGCTGTTCTTCAGTAATACCTGGGCCTGGCGCTTCTTCAACCACTTTCTGGTGACGACGCTGCATAGAGCAGTCACGTTCGCCCAGATAGATCGCGTTGCCCTGGCCGTCAGCCAGAACCTGAATCTCGATGTGGCGCGGATTCTCCAGATACTTCTCCATGTAAACCATGTCGTTGCTGAAAGCCGCTTTGGCTTCCGCTTTCGTCATGTTGATGGATTGTTCCAGATCTTTGTCGCTGCGCACAACGCGCATACCACGACCGCCGCCGCCGCCAGAGGCTTTGATGATGACCGGATAACCGATGCGCTTCGCAAAGGCACGGTTTTTTTCCATATCATCGGTCAGCGAACCGTCAGAACCGGGTACGGTTGGGACGCCTGCTTTCTTCATGGCATTAATCGCAGAGACTTTGTCGCCCATCAGGCGAATGGTGTCTGCTTTCGGACCGATAAAGATAAAGCCGGAGCGCTCAACCTGCTCAGCAAAATCGGCATTCTCAGAGAGGAAGCCGTAGCCAGGGTGAATCGCCACCGCGCCGGTGATCTCTGCAGCAGAGATCAGCGCCGGGATGTTGAGGTAACTTTTAACTGACTGCGCCGGGCCGATGCAGACGGTTTCGTCTGCCAGCAGCACGTGCTTCAGGTCACGATCCGCGCTTGAGTGTACCGCAACAGTCTTGATGCCCAGTTCTTTACAGGCACGCAGAATGCGCAGCGCAATCTCACCACGGTTAGCAATAACAATTTTATCCAGCATGATCTGCCCCGTTACTCGATGATAACCAGTGGCTCGTCAAATTCGACCGGCTGACCGCTTTCAACCAGGATAGCTTTCACTACACCTGATTTGTCAGCTTCGATCTGGTTCATCATTTTCATGGCTTCGACGATGCACAAGGTATCGCCGGCATTCACTTTCTGGCCGACTTCCACAAAGGCTTTCGCATCCGGGCTCGGCGTACGGTAGAAGGTCCCTACCATTGGTGAACGCACGATGTGACCGCTGATTTCAGCCGGTGCCGCTTCGGCAACCGCTGCAACAGGAGCAACAGCTGTTGCCAGAGCAGGCTGTTGAACCGGCGCAGCGTAAGTCTGCTGCATCATCGGGTAACCCACGTTTGCAGGTGCACGGCTGATGCGAACGGACTCTTCACCTTCAGAAATTTCCAGCTCTGAAATGCCAGACTCTTCAACCAGTTCGATCAGTTTTTTAATTTTACGAATATCCATGAGTGGGGTTCCGTACTCAGTTTGATTAATTAGTTTGAGACAGGCGTTTTACTGCCGTTTGTAAAGCCCATGTGTAGCCGTCAGCGCCAAGCCCACAGATCACGCCAGCAGAGACATCAGAAAGATAGGAGTGATGGCGGAAGGGCTCGCGGGCATGCACGTTGGAGAGATGAACCTCGATAAACGGTATTTCTACCGCCAGCAGGGCATCACGTAGTGCGACACTGGTATGGGTAAACGCGGCAGGATTAATAATGATGTAATCCACATTGCCTTTGGCCTCATGAATGCGATCAATCAGCTGAAATTCAGCATTGGTTTGCAGGTGGCTCAATTCCACATTCAACTGGTCTGCCTGACGTGTCAAATCGTCAACGATCTGACGCAGCGTGGTATGACCATACTTCTCAGGTTCACGCGTTCCCAACAGGTTCAGGTTGGGCCCGTTTAAAAGCAGAATATGTAATTTATGCGCCATCGTGCTGCCATCTCCCGCAATCATTGAGGCATCGCGTAAAATACCTTGCGAATCTTCATTTGTCACCTTTGAGAATGAAAAAGAAGACCCGACGAGCAATAAAGCCGGGCATTATATCCGTTTCGTGTCATTTCGCAGCAAAATACTGGTCTTATCTGCGAAGATGATCGGATGTGGCCTGCGGGCCACATCTTTTATCAGAAAAGTGCAGAGGAAAACAACGGGTGAAGCGCTAGCGAGGCCACCATTTGAGAAATTTTTTGTAACGCCAGGCTAACAGTATTGCAGCAAGTAGTGCGTAAATAAGTGGCTGGGGTGACACGGTTTTCACTGACCAGATATAGTGAATCGGCACCAGAATGGCCACCAGATAGACCGCGTTGTGCAGGGTTTGCCAGCGCTTACCGAGCTTGCGCTGAGCGCGCTGAAACGACGTCAGCGCCAGGGCCAGTAATATCAGCCAGCTGATAATCCCCAGTGTCAGATAGGGACGGGAAATCAGCTCGCTGCCCAGCAGACGCAGATTGTCAGCGCCCAGCTCCAGCAGGTAATAGCTCAGCAGATGGAGAGAAGCCCAGACAAACGTCCAGACGCCAAGCAGACGCCGGGTGCGGATTAACAGCGGTTGCCTGCCATAACGTGCCAGCGGTGAGACCAGCAGCGTACCCAGCAGCAGTTTCAGCGCCATGCGGCCGGTAAAATGCTGAATATCTTTTGCCGGATCCGCACTCAGGCCGCCCTGCATCGCGGCAAGAACCAGATAAATCAGCGGCAACAGGGCCGCCAGATGCAGAATCACCTTAAGCCAGGTGATCTGTTTTATCGACAGGCGTACCACCTAGTAATTCTCCCGTAAATCCAGGCCACGATAGAGCGACGCAACCTGTTCGGCATAGCCGTTAAACAGCAGAGTTGGCTGACGTTCGACCTTCAGACTGCCGCCCGGGCCAATAAATCGCTCAGTGGCCTGCGACCAGCGTGGATGATTAACATGCGGATTCACATTGGCATAAAAACCATATTCATCTGCGGCGATCTGATTCCAGGTCGTTGGTGGCTGATTTGCGGTCAGGGTGATTTTGACAATCGACTTAATGCCCTTAAAACCATATTTCCACGGCACCGTCAGGCGAATCGGCGCGCCATTCTGCGGCGGCAGCGCTTTGCCATAGACGCCGGTGGTCAGAATGGTCAGCGGATGCATGGCTTCATCCAGACGTAAACCTTCGACATAGGGATAATTGAGTCCGCCGCCAATAAAGCGATCTTTCTGACCTGGCATCTGCTCAGGATCGTACAGTGTCTGAAAGGCGACAAAACGCGCTTTGCTGGTGGGTTCCGCCAGAGAGATAAGCTTATTCAGCTCGAAGCCTATCCAGGGCACCACCATCGACCAGGCCTCCACGCAGCGCATGCGATAGATTCGCTGCTCCATGGCAAACCGTTTAAAGATGTCATCCATATCCAGGGTCACGGGTTTAGCCACTTCGCCATCAATGGTCAGTTTCCAGGGTTCTGTTTTCAGCGTACCGGCATTGGCAGCCGGATCGGCCTTATCCAGCCCGAACTCATAGAAGTTGTTATAGCCGGAAACTTTATCCGCAGGCGTTAAGGTCAGATCGGCCTGATATTGCGCTGGTTTGGTAAAGTCCAGCGGCCGGCCTGCTGGCGCGGGTGGGCGATCGTTGCCTTTGAACCAGCTGAGAATATCGGCTTGCGCCACGCCCGGCATACCCATCGCCGCTGCGCTCAGTCCCAGCGTTTTCAGCACCTGGCGGCGCTTCATGTTAAAAATGCTTTCCGGCGTTACGTCGGCTTCGGTCAGACGGGGTGTGCGTTTCATGGTGCCCTCTCCAGACAGGATGTCATTAACCAGCATGATGACTATTACTGATATCAGCCAGTTTCGCCCTGAAAATGTGAAATTTCCTGGCTGGCCGGTACGATGAGAATGCACCGAAAAGTGCCAGGATCAACGTCAGCGATGATATCCCGACGATATACTTCGGCTTCATACGTCCCGGCGCTGTCGGCAACGGCAAATTATGCTATTTTTGCTCGCGTTTTCGTCAGGCTGACGGTACAAGGTTGGGTGATCCGGTTATCACCGCAGTAATACAGGCACAGGGATGCGATTAACCACAAAATTATCTGCGTTTATTACCTTTTTAAGCCTGCTGGCCATGTCGTTGATGCTGGCAGGCTGTGCATTCAGTGTTTTCTGGTTCAGTCATCAGCGGGTTGAACATCGGGCGCAGATACTGGCGACCGAAGTGGATCAGGCGATGTTCACCCAGACGCCGGCAGAGCTGCATGTCTGGCTCACGCGTATGATGCCGATAATGAATGCCGAGCAGATTTCTCTTCACAACGGCAGGCAGACTTTCCTTACTCTCTCCCGACACGAAAACCAGATGCTGGAAGACGAACCTAATCGTTTTATCCAGGTCGATGTGCCTTTGATGCACCAGACGGGGTTAGAGCTGCGGGTCGTCACCCTTGATCCTGCCAAAACCTGGCTGCGCTCCATTACCGGCACCTCTACGCTGGGCATCCTGTTTACCGTCATGCTGGTGATGAGTCTGGTGCTGCTGCTGATGCATCGCTGGCTCAGTCGGCAGTGGCGCGGTATGGAGCATCTTGAAGTACGGGCAGAGGCGATTATCAGCGGTGAGCGCGGCGTAATGCCGAAACGCGGTGCGGATGAGTGGCCACCGAGAGCGAGCCGCGCACTGGATGTGTTGCTGGCGGATCTGCAGGAGGCGGGCGAGCAGCGTCTGCGTATCGACACGCTGATCCGCACCTTTGCTGCGCAGGATGGACGCACCGGTCTCAACAACCGGCTGTTCTTTGATAACCAGCTCGCCACCCTGCTGGAGGATCAGGAAGCTGTCGGCACCCATGGTGTGGTGATGATGGTGCGCCTGCCCGATCTGGACACGCTGAAGGATTCGCTGGAGCCGGGGCTGGTTGAGGAGTACCTCTTCAATTTCGTCAACATGCTTTCCACCTTTGTGCTGCGCTATCCTGGCGCCCTGCTGGCACGCTATTTCCGCAGTGATTTTGCCGTGCTACTGCCGCATCGGAGTCTTAAAGAGGCAAACAGTATTGCGGATCAGCTGATCAATGCTGTTGATTCTCTGCCGCCGATGCGGCTGGTTAATCGTGATGATCTCATCCATATCGGCATCAGCGCCTGGCACAGCGGGCAGACTGTGCCGCAGGTGATGGAAAATGCCGAAATGGCTACCCGACGTGCGGCACTGCTGGGCGGCAACAACTGGACCAATGGTGCCGGAAATCCGCAGGACGCCGGGCGGGGTAGTGTGCGCTGGCGAACCCTGCTGGAGAACACGCTTAGCCGTGGCGGCCCGCGGCTCTATCATAAACCCACCGTCAATATTGAGGGTAAGGTACAGCACCGGGTGATGCTGACCCGCATCTTCGACGGCGATAAAGAAGTGCTGGCCGCAGAATATATGCCCCTGGTACAGCAGCTCGGCATGGCTGATGGCTGGGATCGCCAGTTAATGACCCGCATTGCGGCACTCTCTGAACTCTGGCCAGAAGAGACGCTGGTGATCCCGGTGACGATTACCTCGCTTCTGCAGCGCTCTTTTGTCCTCTGGCTGCAGAACATGCTGCTGCAGTGCCCGAAAGCGCAAAGAAAACGATTTTTATTTGAACTTGCCGAGGCAGATGTTTGTCAACACATCAACCGTTTAACGCCAGTTTTCCGCGCACTTAAGGCTTTTGGCTGTCGGGTTGCAGTAAATCAGGCGGGTTTAACCGTGGTAAGCAGCGCCTATATACGACAGCTGCCGCTGGAACTGATCAAGCTTGATGCCGGTCTGGTACGCAATATTGAGCGACGGACTGAAAATCAGCTGTTTGTGCAGAGTCTGCTGGAAGTCTGTAAATGTACGGGCATTCAGGTGTTTGCTACCGGTGTCCGCACTAAAGCGGAGTGGCAAACTTTAGTCGCGTTGGGCGTAGCAGGTGGGCAGGGCGACTTTTTTGCTCCCTCGCTTCCGGTTAACAGTAACGTGAAGAAGTATTC
This sequence comes from Pantoea sp. Ft-CA_14, assembly GCF_024520875.1. Lineage (NCBI taxonomy): Bacteria > Pseudomonadati > Pseudomonadota > Gammaproteobacteria > Enterobacterales > Erwiniaceae > Pantoea > Pantoea sp. Ft-CA_14. The sequence goes on from NZ_JALNPM010000021.1 coordinate 15,626, forward strand.
ACAACGTTACCGTATTTAATGAATTGCGGTCGTACTGACGGAAATTTACGGTTTTTTTTAATGTTTATCCGCGTCTGAACCTCTGAACTTACTGCCGGAAATGTTAGATTTTATGTCGGACAGGGCGAGGGGAAATAGCGTGAAATGCAGTGCTGATGGCGTCTGGTCGCCATTCTGCTGTTGTGGATCGCCAGTTCAGATGACTTAAACGCAATCAGGCGTCTTTTTTCACCGAAGCAGAACGTTTTTGCGCCTTGTGGCAGCTTCGTGTGGTTGGTAAAGTAAGCGGATTTTATTTTCCGCCCCCAGCTTGCAGGATTACCCCTTAGTATGTTTAAAAAATTTCGTGGCATGTTTTCCAACGACTTGTCCATTGACCTGGGTACCGCGAATACCCTGATTTACGTGAAAGGACAGGGCATCGTACTGAACGAGCCCTCCGTCGTCGCTATTCGACAGGATCGTGCCGGTTCACCGAAAAGTGTTGCGGCCGTAGGTCATGAGGCCAAACAGATGCTTGGCCGTACGCCAGGCAATATCGCAGCGATTCGTCCGATGAAAGATGGCGTTATCGCTGACTTCTTCGTGACCGAAAAGATGCTGCAACACTTCATCAAGCAGGTTCACAGCAACAGTTTTATGCGTCCCAGCCCGCGTGTGCTGGTCTGCGTACCCGTCGGGGCAACACAGGTTGAACGCCGCGCGATTCGTGAATCCGCTCAGGGCGCAGGCGCGCGTGAAGTGTTTCTGATTGAAGAGCCGATGGCTGCAGCAATTGGTGCGGGTCTGCCCGTTTCAGAAGCGACTGGCTCAATGGTGGTAGATATTGGTGGCGGTACCACAGAAGTGGCGGTGATCTCGCTGAACGGTGTGGTCTACTCCTCGTCAGTGCGTATTGGTGGCGATCGTTTCGATGAAGCTATTATTAATTATGTGCGTCGTAACTACGGTTCACTGATCGGCGAAGCGACCGCAGAACGTATTAAGCATGAGATCGGTTCAGCCTATCCGGGTGATGAAGTCCGTGAGATCGAAGTGCGTGGTCGTAACCTGGCAGAAGGTGTACCGCGCGGCTTTACACTGAACTCTAATGAAATTCTGGAAGCGCTGCAGGAGCCATTAACCGGCATCGTTAGCGCGGTGATGGTTGCCCTTGAGCAGTGTCCGCCTGAGCTGGCTTCAGATATTTCGGAGCGCGGCATGGTGCTGACCGGCGGTGGTGCGTTACTGCGCAACCTGGATCGTCTGCTGATGGAAGAGACGGGCATTCCGGTTGTGGTTGCTGAGGATCCACTGACCTGTGTGGCTCGCGGTGGCGGCAAAGCGCTGGAAATGATCGACATGCATGGCGGCGATTTGTTCAGCGAAGAATAATTGCCTCAACCGGCTAAGAACGCAATGATCATGCGAGGGAGTGGCATGTGAACCGGCGCAATCTGTGCCGGTGCAGTGCGTTCAGCCCAGGGAAGCACGGTGTTATGCCGTCGCTTCCTCTCCTGTTGTCGAGGATCACGCAGATTATATGAAGCCGATTTTTAGCAGGGGACCTTCCCTGCAGTTGCGTCTATTCCTGGCGGTTATCGTGGCGATTGCCATTATCATTGCCGACAGCCGTGTGGGTTCTTTCACCCAAATACGCAACTATCTGGATACGTCGGTCAGTCCGTTTTACTTCCTGGCCAATGGGCCACGTCAGCTGCTGGATGGCGTGTCAGAGTCGCTGGCGTCGCGTCAGCAACTCGAGCAGGAAAACAAAGCGTTACGTCGTGAGCTCTTCCTGAAAAACAGTAACCTGCTAATGCTGGGGCAATATAAGCAGGAAAACGCACGCCTGCGTGAACTGCTGGGTTCACCGCTGCGTCAGGATGAGCAAAAGATGGTGACACAGGTCATCTCCACCGGCACCGATCCTTACACCGACCAGGTGGTAATCGACAAAGGCAGCGTTAACGGCGTCTATGAAGGCCAGCCGGTCATCAGTGATAAAGGGGTAGTCGGTCAGGTCATCGCTGTCGGACAACTCACCAGCCGTGTTCTGCTGATCTGTGATGCGTCACATGCCCTGCCGATTCAGGTGCTGCGTAATGACATCCGTGTCATTGCCGCAGGTAACGGCTGTACTGAAGATCTTCAGCTTGAGCATCTGCCAGGTAATACGGACATTCGGGTCGGCGATGTACTGGTGACTTCAGGTATCGGTGGCCGATTCCCTGAAGGCTATCCGGTGGGTGTGGTTTCCTCGGTAAAAGTGGATACCCAACGCGCCTATACGGTGATTCAGGCGCATCCGACCGCGGGTCTGCAGCGTCTGCGTTACCTGCTGCTGCTGTGGGGTGCCGATCGCAATGGTGATATGCCGTTGCCGCAGGATGAAGTTCATCGCGTTGCGAACGAGCGTCTGATGCAGATGATGCCGCAGGTCTTACCGCCTGCGGGAGAAATGGGCCCGCCTGCGCCTGCCGTACAGATGGGACCGCCTGCACCGTCAGCTACCAGCAGCAGTGGACAAAGCAACTCCTCGCGTTCACGCGGGGGGCAGCCTTGAGTCGATATCGCAGCCAGGGACGTTGGGTCATCTGGCTCTCTTTCCTGGTTGCGCTTGTCCTGCAGATCATGCCCTGGCCGGATGAAATTTATATGTTCCGGCCCTCATGGCTACTGTTGATCCTTATCTATTGGGTGCTCGCACTGCCGCATCGGGTCAATGTCGGTAGCGGATTTGTGCTGGGTGCCATCATGGATCTGATTGCGGGTTCCACACTTGGCGTGCGTGCGCTGGCGCTCAGTATCATCGCCTATCTGATTGCCTTTAAGTTCCAGTTATTCCGCAACTTAGCGTTGTGGCAGCAAGCGTTAATGGTTATGGTGCTGTCGCTGGCGATGGATGTGATTGTCTTCTGGGCTGAATTCCTGGTAATCAACGTTTCATTCCGACCTGAAATTTTCTGGAGCAGTGTCGTCGACGGTATTCTCTGGCCCTGGCTATTCTTATTAATGAGAAAAATTCGACGTCAGTTCGCTGTTCAATAAGGAAATTTATGGTAACCCTCTATCTTGCTTCCGGTTCACCGCGTCGTCGTGAGCTGTTAACTCAACTTGGTCTGACATTCGAGCGCATCGTGACTGACGTTGAAGAGCAGCGTCAGCCGAACGAAGCAGCGGAGATCTATGTCCGCCGTCTGGCCAATGATAAAGCGCAGGCGGGTGTCAAACTGGCCGCGCAGGATCTGCCGGTGCTGGGCGCGGATACGATTGTGGTGCTGAATGGCGAAGTGCTGGAAAAGCCGCGCGATGCCGCTGATGCCCGCGCGATGCTGTGCAAACTCTCTGGTCATACGCATCAGGTGATGACGGCGGTAGCGCTGGCCGACAGTCAGCAGGCGCTGGATTGCGTCGTAATCACTGATGTGACATTCCGCACCTTAACCGCCACCGACATCGACGACTATATCGCGACCGGCGAGCCAATGGATAAAGCGGGTGCATACGGTATTCAGGGCAGGGGAGGAAACTTTGTCCGCAAAATTAATGGAAGCTACCATGCAGTGGTCGGATTACCCTTGGTTGAGACAGGGGAGTTGATCAGCCATTTCGAGTCACTGCGTGCCGTAAGGGGTCAACATGACGGCTGAATTACTGGTAAACGTCACGCCTTCTGAAACACGTGTTGCCTATATTGACGGCGGCATACTGCAGGAAATTCACATTGAGCGTGAGGCGCGGCGAGGCATCGTTGGCAATATTTATAAAGGCCGTGTAAGCCGTGTTCTGCCCGGCATGCAGGCCGCCTTTGTTGATATCGGTCTGGAGAAAGCGGCCTTTCTGCACGCCTCAGATATCATGCCGCATACTGAATGTGTGGCGGGCGACGAAAAGAAAAACTTTATCGTGCGGGATATCGCCGAGCTGGTGCGGCAGGGACAGGATCTGGTGGTTCAGGTCGTCAAAGATCCGCTTGGCACCAAAGGTGCCCGGCTGACCACTGACATCACGCTGCCTTCGCGTTACCTGGTCTTTATGCCAGGCGCATCGCATGTGGGTGTCTCTCAGCGTATTGAGAGCGAGAAAGAGCGCGATCGGCTTAAAGCGGTCGTGGCTGACTACTGCGACGATCTGGGCGGCTTTATTATCCGTACCGCCGCAGAAGGCATCGGGGAAGAGGAGCTGGCGCAGGACGCGGCTTTTCTCAAACGACTCTGGACCAAAGTCAGCGAGCGTAAAAAGCGCAATCAGACCCGCTGCCTGCTCTACGGTGAGCTGGCTCTGGCCCAGCGTATTCTGCGTGATTTTGCGGGCGCGGCGCTGGATCGCATCCGGGTCGACTCCCGCCTGACCTGCGATATGCTGGTGGAATTTACCGGTGAATATATCCCGGAAATGGCCGGTAAGCTGGAGCTCTACAACGGTAAACAGCCTATTTTCGACCTGTTTGACGTCGAAAATGAGATTCAGCGCTCGCTGGATCGCAAAGTTGAACTAAAGTCAGGCGGATATCTGATCATCGATCAGACCGAAGCGATGACCACCATCGATATCAACACCGGTGCGTTTGTCGGCCATCGTAACCTTGATGAGACGATCTTTAATACCAATGTTGAAGCTACTCAGGCGATCGCGCGCCAGCTGCGACTGCGTAATCTTGGTGGCATCATCATTATCGACTTCATCGATATGAGCAACGAAGACCATCGCCGCCGGGTACTGCATTCGCTGGAAAGCGCGCTCAGTAAAGATCGGGTTAAAACCGGTATTAATGGTTTCTCGGCGCTGGGTCTGGTGGAGATGACGCGTAAGCGTACCCGCGAAAGCATTGAGCACGTTTTGTGCCAGGATTGCCCGGTCTGCAAAGGGCGCGGCACGCTGAAAACCGTTGAAACGGTCTGCTATGAAATCATGCGTGAGATTGTCCGGGTTCATCACGCTTATGATTCTGACCGCTTTCTGGTCTATGTTTCACCGACGGTGGGTGAGGCGTTAAAAACTGACGAGTCTCATGCACTGGCTGAAGTCGAAATCTTTGTCGGCAAGCAGGTTAAAGTTCATGTCGAAGCGCTCTACACTCAGGAGCAGTTCGACGTAGTGATGATGTAACGCCAGCCCGGTCACCGGTTTCTTCGGATATCGGGCTGAAAAATCGCCCTTGTTTGAGATAAAATGCGCGTTTTAACGCTTTTATCGGGAGACGGTCGGGTATGAGAACCAACTATCCGTCGTTTACGGAACACAAGGAGAGGCGTGAGTGAGGCAGTTGCCGAGGATTTTGTTACTGCTTGTCGCGGCAATCATCGTGATTGTCGCGCTGCTGGTCAGCGGATTGCGTCTGGTGATGCCGCATCTCGACAGCTATCGCAGCAACCTTCTGCAATACATCTCCGACAGCAGCGGCGTGCCGGTCAACGCCAGCCAGTTACAGGGTAAATGGGAGAATTTTGGCCCAACCCTGCAGGTTCGCGATCTTAGCGTCGATCTGCATGAGAACGGCAAACTCACTATCAAACGCATCAATCTGGCTCTCGACGTCTGGCAGTCCCTGCTGCACTGGCGGTGGCAGTTTCGCGATCTGACCTTCTGGCAGTTGCACCTCGATACTAATCGCCCGCTGCTGGATAACGACAAAGAGAAAAACAGCTTCCGTCCGGCGCAGATAAACGAACTCTTCCTGCGTCAGTTTGACCACTTTGACCTGCGTGACAGCACCATCCGTTTCCGCACCCCTTCCGGTCAGCATGCTGAGCTGGCGATCCCGCGACTCACCTGGGTCAATGAAGATAACCGCCACCGGGCCGAAGGCGAAGTCAGCCTGTCGAGCTTCACCGGCCAGCACGGCGTGGTCCAGGTGCGGCTTGATCTTAACGACAGCAACGGTTTACTCAATGATGGCCGCATCTGGATGCAGGCCGACGACGTCGATATGCGCCCGTGGCTGGGCCGTTGGGTGCGTGACAATACCCGGCTGGATAGCGCCCGATTTAGCCTGGCGGCCTGGGTTAACCTGCGCGATGGCGACATCTACGCTGGTGATCTGCTGCTGCGCAAGGGCGGAGCCAGCTGGCAGGGCGAGACCGGACGACACCGCATTGAGGTCGATGGGCTGACCGCGCATCTGTCACGTTTCCAGAATGGCTGGGTGGTCAATGTGCCACAAACCCGGCTCAGCACCGACGGCCACGCCTGGCCCGCCGGTCACTTCTCTCTGTTATGGCGTCCTGAAGATAAGCAGATGCTGGGACCGGATGGTCAGCCGGAAGTGCGCGTTCGCGCCACACAGCTGGTGCTGAGTCATATTGCGCCGATCGTTCCGCTGTTTGCGCCGCTCTCTCCGGCGCTGTTTGAAAACTGGCAGACGCTGCAGCCACAGGGCACCATCGATGGCCTGGCGCTGGATATTCCGTTACAGCAGCCTGAAAAAACCCGCGTACAGGTGAAGTGGCGTGATTTCAGCTGGCAGCACTGGAAACTGTTGCCGGGCATCAGCCATTTAAGCGGGGAAGCGCGCGGCAGCCTGAGCAATGGTCAGGTCAGTGTGGATATGGGGGCGGCGACCGTTCCCTATGGCGACATGTTCCAGGCTCCGTTAGAGATTAAGCGGGTGACCGGTGCGCTGCGCTGGCTGAATGATGATCATGGCCTTACGCTGGCGGGCGAAAATCTTGACCTGGAGGCACGCTCGCTCTGGGCGCGCGGCGACTTCAGCTACCAGCAGAATAGCGGCGGTGAGCCTCGTCTGGATATTCTGGCCGGTATCCGGCTTACCGATGCGGGCGATGCCTGGCGCTACTTCCCGGTACCGCTGTTGGGTAACAGCCTGACGCACTATCTGAGTGGGGCAGTGAAGGGTGGCAAGGTGGACAACGCCACACTGCTGTTTGCCGGTAATCCGGCGCTGTTCCCGTTCAAGCATAATGATGGCATGTTCCAGGTCTGGGTGCCGCTTCGCCAGGCAACCTATGCGTTTCAACCCAAATGGCCAGCGTTAAGCAATCTCGATATCGACCTTAACTTCCTGAATGACGGTCTCTGGATGAAAGCGCCGGTGGCGAAACTGGGCGAGGTGGACGCGCGCAACGTCACTGCGGTCATCCCCGACTACCTGAAAGAAAAACTGATCATTGAAGGTGATATCAGTGGTGAAGGCCAGCAGATCGCGGACTATTTCGGGCAGACTCCGCTGAAACCTTCACTGGGTGCCGCGCTGGAACAGCTGGAAATCAAAGGCCGCGTCGGCGGCCACCTGAATCTGGATATCCCGCTGGATGGTGAGCAGGTTCACGCCCGTGGCAATGTGGACCTGAACAATAATTCGCTGTTTATCAAACCGTTAAAAACCACCATTAACAATCTCTCCGGGCGCTTCCGTTACGACAACGGCAATCTGGCCAGTGAGGATCTGCGTGCTAACTGGTTTGGTCAGCCGATGGGCGTGCGTTTCAGCACCAAAGAGAATCCGGACGATTTTGGCGTGAACGTCAAACTTCAGGGAGACTGGCAGCCCGCTAAAATCAGCCAGCTTCCTGCAGCCGTCAGCAAGCAACTGGGCGGAAATCTGCCGTGGCAGGGCGACGTCAATATTACGCTGCCCCATCATGGCGGTGCGCGTTATGACGTGACGCTGAACGGTAATGCAAAAGAAGTAAGTAGTCACTTACCTGCACCGCTCGATAAGAAAGCCGGTGAGGCGATGCCAGTCGCAATCAAGGCCAGTGGCGACCTGCACCATTTCGATCTCAGTGGCAGCGTCGATGCAAACCATCGCTTTAACAGCCGCTGGTTGCTGGAGCCGACGCTGCGCGTCGATCGTGGCATCTGGCTGAATGATGCGCAGAAAACACCTGCTCTGCCCGATCATCCCGGCATGGTACTGAACCTGCCCGCGCTGGATGGCGAGGCCTGGGTGGCGATGATGGCCGCAGGGGGAGCATCCGGGGGCAGCGAGTCAGGCGGCGGCCTCAAAACGGGTGGCGTCACGCTGCCCGGCAATATCACGCTACGCAGCCCGGCGGTCACCCTGGCCGGGCAGCAATGGCATGAGGTTGAAGCGACACTGGCTCAGAGTGCGGGCGGCAAGGGCCAGGTCGGCGTCAGGGCTAAAGAGCTGCGTGGTGCGCTGGCAATGGCCCCGAAAGCACCGTGGCAGGTGAACCTGGATTACCTTTACTACAATCCGCAGTGGGATAACGGTGAAGGCAAAGGCGGCAAAGCGCCACCTCAAAAAGCCACGAACATTAACTTCAGCCAGTGGCCCGCTTTACAGTTGCGCTGTAAAGAGTGCTGGGTGCTGGGTCAGAAATATGGTCAGGTCTCCGCGATGCTGCAACCCCGCGGAGATACGTTAGCGCTTACTAACGGAAAAGTGGATACTGGCAGTTCACAGCTGAAAATCAACGGGGAATGGGTTAACCGCCCGGACGACCAGCGCACTTCGCTGAAGGGCACGCTGAAAGGCCCGAATATTAATAACGCGACCAACTGGTTTGGGGTCAACACGCCGCTGCGCGATGCGCCATTTGATATTGCGTATGACCTGCACTGGCGCTCTGCGCCCTGGCAGCCCTCGGCAGAGACGCTGAGCGGTACCCTGAAGACCCACTTTGGCAAAGGCCAGATCGCCGATGTGAATACCGGTGCCGCCGGGAAAATCCTGCGGCTGGTGAGCTTTGATGCGCTACTGCGCAAGCTGCGCTTCGACTTCAGCGACACCTTCACCAATTCTTTCTACTTCGACTCGATTAACGGCACCGCCTGGATCGAAAACGGCATGATGCGCACCGATAATCTGCTGGTGGATGGCCTGGAAGCGGACATTGCGATGCAGGGTAATCTCGACCTGGTGAAGCGTCAGATCGACATGGAAGCGGTGGTTGCGCCGGAAATATCCGCCTCGGTTGGTGTGGCGACAGCTTTTGCCATCAATCCGGTGATTGGCGCGGCGGTGTTTGCCGCCAGTAAAGTTCTGGGACCCCTGTGGAACAAGATATCGCTGCTGCGTTATCACATCAGTGGCCCGCTGGATAAACCGGAAATCAATGAAGTGCTGCGTAAACCGCGTGAGACTGACAACAAGTGAATTTGACGCCGTACCGGAATTACCGCAGGCTATGATTATCTGAGCACATAATGAGTGAGAAACGATGACTCTGAACCTGGTAAGTGAGCAGTTACTGACTGCTAACGGCATTAATCAGCAGGACCTATTTTCCCTGTTAGGGCAGCTTTCAGAACGTCGTCTGGATTATGCCGATCTCTATTTTCAGTCCAGCTTTCACGAATCCTGGGTGCTGGAAGACAAAATCATTAAAGATGGCTCCTACCATATCGATCAGGGTGTGGGCGTGCGTGCGGTCAGCGGGGAGAAAACCGGCTTCGCCTATGCCGACCAGATCACGCTGAATGCACTGCGTCTCTCCTCTGAAGCCGCACGCAGCATCGTACGCGAACAGGGAAATGGCAAGGCACACACGCTTTCTGCCGTGATGAATCGTTCGCTCTATCAGGCTATCGATCCGCTGAGCAGCCTGACACGTGAAGACAAAATTGCCCTGCTGCATCGCGTTGATAAAGTGGCTCGTGCGGCTGATCCGCGCGTGCAGGAAGTCAATGCCAGCCTGACCGGCGTTTACGAGCAGGTATTGGTAGCCGCGACTGACGGCACGCTGGCGGCAGATGTCCGTCCGCTGGTTCGCCTCTCTATTAGTGTCCAGGTGGAAGATCAGGGCAAACGTGAACGCGGCGCAAGCGGCGGCGGTGCGCGTACCGGTTATGCGTTTTTCCTGGCAGATGAAGATGGCGAAGTCCGCGCTGACGCCTGGGCGCGTGAAGCGGTGCGTATGGCGCTGGTGAATCTCTCCGCCGTGGCCGCTCCCGCTGGTGCGTTGCCAGTGGTACTGGGTGCGGGCTGGCCGGGCGTGCTGCTGCATGAAGCGGTCGGTCACGGTCTGGAAGGCGACTTCAATCGCCGTGGCACCTCGGTGTTCAGCGGTAAAATTGGTCAGCAGGTTGCGTCTGACCTCTGTACCGTGGTGGATGACGGCACCCTTGAAGGGCTGCGCGGTTCACTGGCAGTAGATGATGAGGGCGTTCCCGGTCAGTACAACATGCTGATTGAGAATGGTGTACTGAAAGGCTACATGCAGGACAAGCTGAATGCGCGACTGATGGGGGTTAGCCCTACCGGTAACGGACGTCGTGAATCCTACGCGCATCTGCCGATGCCGCGCATGACCAACACCTATATGCTGGCTGGCAAGTCATCACCGCAGGATATTATTGAAAGCGTTGAGTATGGCCTCTATGCGCCGAACTTTGGTGGCGGTCAGGTGGATATCACCTCCGGCAAATTTGTCTTCTCAACCTCAGAGGCTTATCTGATTGAGAACGGCAAAATCACCAAACCAGTTAAAGGCGCAACGCTGATTGGTTCCGGCATCGAAGCGATGCAGCAGATCTCGATGGTGGGTAATGACCTGGCGCTGGATAAAGGCGTCGGCGTCTGTGGTAAAGAGGGACAGAGCCTGCCGGTCGGTGTCGGTCAGCCGACCCTGAAGCTGGATAAACTGACCATCGGCGGCACCGCCTGATGTGACCCCAACAACCCGCCGCCCGGCGGGTTGTCAGAATGCTGACAAATCCATAGCCGGATGAACCTGGCAGCAATGCAATAGCTGAAAGCGCAGGGAACACGGGCAGAGGAGGAAAGCGTCCCGCGCCACGGATGGCGCGGGCCGAGCGTGTCAGGGATGACGGATTTTGCGTCTTTCCGATCTGACCGTGTTCCCTTCGCTGGCTGGGTCTTACAGCTGGTCGGGACAGATGTTGTCAACAATCTATTGTTAGCTTTTACGATGCTGCTGATACTGTTCAGCCACCTGTTCAAAATAGCCGGTCAGATAATCGATACAGACCTGCACCTTAAGCGGTAACTTATCCTTCTCGGTATAGAGCGCGTAGACCGGGCGCGGATCGGACTGATACTGCGGAAACAGAATATCGATCTCGCCTGCGGTGATCTCATCAATCACCCACATCATCGGCACATAGGCGATGCCATTGCCCGACTTCAGCCAGCGAATCAGCGTCAGGGAATCATTGGTCACAAAACGTCCCTGCGGTGCCAGGCGTGTCACTAATCCTTCCGGCGCAATCAGTTCGAAATTGTTATCGGGCCGTACGCTATATTCCAGCCAGGAAAAATTATCGATATCACCCGGCTTCTCCGGCGTACCATGCTGCGCCAGATAGCTTTTTGCGGCGCACACCACCATCGGCATCGCACCCAGGCGACGCGAAAATAAGCTGGAATCTTTTAACGCTCCCACCCGAATCACCAGATCCAGACCATCCGCGATCAGATCCGGGGCCGGAACGCCGGTGACCAGATTCACACTCAGCCCCGGATATTCCCGCAGCATATCGCTGGTCATGCCGGCTAACACGTTCTGCGCCATGGTAGAGGAGCTGCCAATTCGCAGTACGCCAATGGGCGTATTGTTAAAAGCGTAAAGCTGTTCATGCACCTGCGTCGCTTCGGCCAGCATACGGCGACAGCCCTGATAATAGATTTTGCCCGCTTCGGTCAGCCCGATACTGCGGGTACTGCGATTCAGCAGTTTCACCTGCAATGCATCTTCCAGTTTCGCGACGATCTGGCTGATTGATGAGACGCTCAGATGAAGCTGACGCGCCGCAGCGGTAAACGAACCCAGTTCCACCACTTTAGCGAAGACAGACATGCCTTTCAGTCGTTCCATTATTTACTCTGACTTAAAAGTGATTTAGATCACATTCTGTAGAAAACTTATAGTCAGGCGCGTTATTATAAGCGCGCCGGGGTATTTCCCGGTGATTCTTCATTGCCTGATACCCTTCGATGATACGCTATTATTAAGCCAGCTGCGGTTCGGATAACGCTTCCAGAGGGTTTTCCTGCGACATCTGAAGAGGCATGAGTATCCCGGCAAGGTCGAACTAAGGATTTGTGATGAGTGTGCTTCCGGTATTTGTCATGTTTGGGCTCTCTTTTCCGCCCATTTTCATCGAACTTATTATTTCACTGATGCTGTTCTGGTTAGTGAAACGCGTGCTTACGCCGAGCGGTATCTACGATCTTGTCTGGCATCCGGCACTTTTTAATACAGCGCTTTACTGCTGTGTGTTTTACCTTGTCTCCCGTTTATTAGTCTGAGGTTTAAGTGAAAGCACTCATAAGAAAAATCGCGCGCTACGCGATTACTATCCTGCTGGTCATCATCGCAGTGGTCATTATTTTCCGTGCCTGGGTCTTCTATACCGAATCGCCCTGGACCCGTGATGCGCGTTTCGCCGCTGACGTGGTGGCGATCTCCCCTGACGTCACCGGCCTGATCACCGAGGTTCCGGTACACGACAACCAGCTGGTGAAGAAGGGCGATACGCTGTTTGTGGTTGACCGGCCGCGCTATCAAAAAGCGCTCGATCAGGCGCAGGCGGATGTTGAATATTACCAGGCACTGGTCAGTGAGAAACGTCGCGAAGCCGGGCGCCGTAACCAGCTGGGCACCTCCGCCATGTCGCGCGAGGCTATCGAGCAATCCAATAACGATCTGCAAACCAGCGAGCACCAGCTGGCGAAATCGGTGGCGACACGCGATCTGGCGAAGATCGACCTTGAGCGCACCACGGTGAAAGCGCCATCCGATGGCTGGGTCACCAACCTGAATGTCTACCAGGGTGAGTTTATTACCCGTGGTTCGGTTGCCGTGGCGCTGGTTCAGCAGCACTCTTTCTATGTGCTGGCTTACCTGGAAGAGACCAAACTGCACGGCGTGGAGAAGGGCTTCCGCGCGGAAGTCACCCCACTTGGCAGCAACATCGTGTTGCGCGGCACCGTAGACAGTGTGGCGGCTGGCGTCACCAACAGCAGCAGCTCGGTCGACAGCAAAGGCATGGCAACGGTGGACTCCAATCTGGAGTGGGTCCGTCTGGCGCAACGTGTGCCGGTGCGCATCCGGCTTGATCAGCAGCCCGGCAATCGCTTCCCGGCGGGCACGACAGCGACAGTGGTGATCACCGGTCAGGCCGATCGTCAGCCTGAACAGGTTTCACCGATGGTCCGACTGTTTAATCGCCTGCGTGAGTTTGGTTAAGAGGGCGATATGATCGAGTTCCTGCGGTTCCCGGTAAAGCTCACCTTTGCGCTGGTGTTAGCGCTGATGGTGGGTTTTCACTTTAACCTTGAAACGCCGCGCTGGGCGGTGATGACCGCCGGTATCGTGGCTGGCGGTACCGCGTTTGCGGCCGGGGGGGACCCCTATTCCGGGGCGCTGCGCTATCGCGGCGTTTTACGTATTATCGGGACATTTATTGGCTGTATCGCCGCGCTGACCATCATGATTGCCACCGTGCGTGCACCGGTCGTGATGCTGCTGCTGTGCTGCATCTGGGCAGGACTCTGCGTCTGGCTCTCTTCGCTGATCAAGGTAGAAAACTCTTACGCGCTTGGACTGGCGGGCTACACCGCGCTGATTATTGTGGTGACGGCTAATGCCAGCGGCGGTCTGACGCTGGTGCCACAATATGCGGTAGAGCGCTGCAGTGAAATCGTACTCGGCATTCTGTGTGCCATTCTGGCCGACATGATTTTCTCACCCCGTTCGATTAAAAAAGTGATCGACGCTGAGGTCGATTCGCTGCTGGTGGCACACTATAACCTGCTGCAACTCTGCGTCGCTCACGGTGATAAAGAAGAGGTCGATAAAGCCTGGAGCGCGCTGGTAAGGCGCACCACGGCATTGAACAGCATGCGCAGCCAGCTGATGATGGAGTCCTCACGCTGGAAGAACAGCAATCGCCGTTTGCAGATGCTCAATACGCTGTCACTGACGCTGATTACACAGGCAGCCGAAACCTTTCTGATCCAGAATTCCCGTCCTGATTACATTCCGCCCCAGTATCGTCTGATGGTTGAAAAACCAGCCTCGACCGTTGAAGAGGTGCATAAGCGGATGAAAGTGATGCGGCGGGTGATTGGTGCCAGCGGCAAATCAACGCCGGTCACGCTGGCCAGCTGGGTAGGCACTGCTACCGAATATCTGCTGCTGCTGAAAGGGATCAAAAGCAACAGCCGGATCACCTCGCTGGAAGAGGAGATTCTGCAGCGCGAAGTGGTGATCCAGGCGCGTTCCGCTGAAACGCATCATGCGATGATCAATGGTATCCGTACCTTTGTGGCGACCGCGCTGGGTTCGCTGTTCTGGCTCTATACCGGCTGGACCTCTGGCAGTGGCTGCATGGTCATGCTGGCTGTCATCACCGCGCTGGCGATGCGCATGCCCAACCCGCTGATGATGGCAAAGGACTTTCTCTACGGCATGACGGTCGCGGTTCCGCTGGGCGCGCTCTACTTTATGTATGTTCTCCCGGCGACGCAGCAGAGCGCACTGCTGCTCTGCATCGCAATCGGCCTGCTCGGTTTTATCGGTGGTATCTTCATTCAGCGGCGTCAGCTCGGCACGCTGGGGGCGTTGATTGGCACCCTTAACGTTCTGGTGCTGGATAATCCGATGGAATTCCACATTAACGTCTTTCTCGATAACGTTCTGGGCCAGGTCATCGGCTGCTTCGTGGCGATGATGGTGATCCTGCTGATTCGTGATAAATCAAAAGCGCGTACCGGCCGCAAGCTGCTGAACCGCTTCATGTATGCGGCTGTCTCTGCCATGACGACCAATCAGGCGCGCCGGCGTGAAAACCATCTGCCAGCGCTCTATCAGCAACTGTTTCTGCTGCTGAACCTGTTTCCGGGCGATATCAACAAATATCGCATCGCCCTGACGCTGATCATCGGTCATCAGCGGTTACGCGACGCAGAAGTGCCGGTGAATGCCGATCTCTCTGCTTATCATCGGCAGTTGCGTTACACCGCTGACCGGGTGATCTCCGCCAGCAGCGATGACAAGCGGCGTTACTACTTTGAACGTCTGCTGAAAGAGCTGGATGTCTATCAGGAAAAACTGGCCCATTACGAGGCTCCCGCCAGCGTAACGGAACCGGTAAAACGACTGGCTATGATGCTGGATAAGTACCAGAACACGCTCATCCAAATCTGAATCTGGCCGCTGTGACCTGCAGCGGCCTGCGCAATCCCCACCCATCACAAAATCTGTCGCTTTTGCCAACTATACTCTCCAGACGGAAGAGCAAAACTGACAGGAGCGAATCAATGAAATCACTGCAAGAGAGCGAACTGTTCCGGACCGGCTATTTAGCGGACGGCCAGTGGCATCAGGCGGCCTCTACCTTTGACGTGACCAATCCGGCGACCGGTGAGGTGATTGCACAGGTGGCGAAAGCGGGTAAAGCTGAAACGGAACAGGCTATCGCCGCAGCGGAGCGCGCATTTCCCGCCTGGCGGGCGCAGACTGCAAAAGCGCGCGCTGAAATTCTCACTCGCTGGTACCAGCTGATCATTGAGAACAAGCGCTGGCTGGGACTGCTGATGACGACCGAACAGGGCAAGCCCCTGAAAGAGGCGGAAGGGGAAGTAGAATACGCCGCCAGTTTTATTCAGTGGTTCGCCGAGCAGGCGAAACGGACCAATGGTGAGATTATTCCGCCAGCTAAACCCGGCTCCCGTATTCTGGCAACTCGCGAACCGATTGGCGTTGTGGCTGCCATTACGCCGTGGAATTTCCCGATGGCGATGCTGACCCGCAAACTGGGGCCAGCTCTGGCTGCCGGCTGCACCGGCATTATTAAACCTGCCAATAACACGCCACTCTCCGCCTTTGCCCTGCTGGCGCTGGCGAAGGAGGCAGGTGTGCCTGATGGTGTACTGAATGCGGTAGCCGGTGATACCCATGCTATCAGCGATGCCATCATGGCCAGCAAAGCGGTGCGTAAAATCTCGTTCACCGGCTCCACCCAGGTGGGCAAGCTGCTGATGCGCAATGCTGCCGAAACCATGAAAAAAGTGTCGATGGAGCTGGGGGGTAATGCCCCTTATATCGTGTTTGACGATGCCGACATTGATGCCGCCGTACAGGGCGCCATTGCCAACAAATTCCGTAATGCGGGCCAGGTGTGCGTCAGCGTAAACCGCTTCTACATTCACAATGCTATCTATGATCGTTTTACTCAGCAGCTGGCTACCGAAGTGAACAAGCTGAAGGTGGGCAACGGCATGGAAGAGGGCGTGATTGTCGGGCCATTAATTGAGGCATCGGCGGTGGAAAAGGTTGAGCAGCACGTCAATGATGCGGTAGCAAAAGGCGGCAAATTACTGGCGGGTGGCGAGCGACATGCGCTGGGTGGCAACTTCTGGCAGCCCACTGTGATTACTGAGGCGCACGAAGGGATGCAGCTCGCGCAGGAGGAGACCTTTGGTCCGGTGGCTGCCTGTTTCCGCTTTGATGATGAAGATGAGGTCATCCGTCGCGCTAACGATACGCCGTTCGGCCTTGCCGCATACTTTTACACCCAGAATCTGCAGCGGGTGTTCCGTGTTTCAGCCGCGCTGGAAAGCGGCATGATCGGCATTAATGAATGTGCCGTATCAACCGAGCTGGCGCCGTTTGGTGGTGTGAAAGAGTCGGGGCTGGGCCGCGAAGGTTCGGTACTCGGCATGGAAGAGTATCTGGAGGTCAAAGCGCTGCACCTGGGCGGTTTGAGCTAGCGGACAGTAACGGGCGGCGCAGGTCGCCCGCAGACGGAGCATGGGAGCCGTCAGCATGAAAATCGAGCGTTTTGATTTTAATGAAATTGTCGATCAGGCCCATTTCTTCCGGCAGTTCAGCGAGCGATTTGCGCTGGAGGAGCGCCGCATCTGCGATCTGGATGGATTATGGGATGTGGTGACGGGCGATCTGTTACCGCTGCCGCTGGAGATTGAATTTGTTAATCTGGGCAGGGGACAGCGACGGCGTTATGGCGCGCTGATTCTGTTATTTGATGAAGCGGAAGAGGAGCTGGAAGGTCAGCTTCACTTTAATGTCAGATAAAACGTCAGATAAAAAAAGGCCCCGGCGAGCGGGGCCAAAGGGTTCGTCATACATCTGACGAGGAATTATTTATAAAGCTGTGCGGTGATGTGATAGTTATCGCCGGTGCGCGCCTCAATAACTTTATAGGCACTGGCACCCTGTTCATCCGCTTTCTGAGAAAGCTCAGCGCGGTAATCCATTGGCGATCCCGCGGTTCCACTGATGGTCACGGTGCCCGCAGGCTGCAGGTTCTGCGTCTGATCGCCGGTGACCAGCTGTGCGGCTGATGCGCCGAACGCCATAACGGAAAGCAGACTGACTGTAGCGATGGTTGTTTTGATATTCATGATTATCTCCTCAATACATTCAACAACCTGCGGTTTCTCGTAAAGGCGGGTCGTCGATATCTTCTGACGCCCTTCAGGCGTCATCACGGTTAATTATTTATAAAGCTCAGCGGTGACATGCCAGGTGTTATCCTGGTTGTTTTCGATGATGCGATAGTGGCTTGCGCCCTGGGCATCCGCTTTCTCTGACAGCACCTGACGGATATGTGTCTGGTCGCCATTTCGTCCACCAATGCTGATGGTCTGATTCATTGGCTGCAGGCCCTGTGCCTGTTCATTGGACACCAGGCTGGCGGCGTTGGCACCTACTGAGAACAGGGATGCCAGACTCAGTGCAGCGATAGCTAATTTCATTTTCATGGTCAACTCTCCTGAAATTTCTGCTTCAGCTCTCCGGAGCGCAAAAGGGCGCGTCAGACAGAGAGCAGATGGCATTATCGGTTACGCCTTAGTTATACAGTGCGGCGGTAGCGTGATAGT
This sequence comes from Pantoea sp. Ft-CA_14, assembly GCF_024520875.1. Taxonomy (NCBI): domain Bacteria; kingdom Pseudomonadati; phylum Pseudomonadota; class Gammaproteobacteria; order Enterobacterales; family Erwiniaceae; genus Pantoea; species Pantoea sp. Ft-CA_14. Next base: position 33,405 of record NZ_JALNPM010000021.1, read on the forward strand.
TGCCGTTGTTGTATGCCTCAATCACGCGATAGGCTTTTGCGCCCTGCTGATCGGCTTTGTCGCTGAGTTTCTGTTTGATATCCATCGGTGAACCCGCCACGCCGCTGACACTGATGGTGCCGACAGCCTGCAGATTCTGCGCCTGTGACGCATCAATAGATTCTGCTGCCACAGCACCAAATGAGAGGGCGGAGAGAATGCTCAGGGTAGCAATAGTAGTTTTTACGTTCATAGATTTTTCCTCGTCGTCTATTTTTATCTTTTTATTTAGTGTGATTTGCATCACGAAAAGAAGTATAGAACTAATAACGTAAGAAATTAATACCCCGCTAATAATGTTTTTTTGTGATTCTTTATCCTTATGGCTACTTTTAATAACTTAACGTTATAAAAAAAGGATAAAAAGTAACCTTTAAGCCACTTTTAATCGTAAAAACAGTGAGATAGATCACTTTAACTTTTAGTGCGAAAGTTGGAGGTATATCGGGCTGGAGTTTGATCTGGATCCGGGCAATGGTGCCGGTTTAGTGATGTAAAGCAGTGTAAAATAGCGCATAAAGTGAAGCAGAGTTATCGATCTGACCAACAGCCGGGCGTGTAAAAGCAGGCTTATTACTTATCCAGAGCGGGTAACTGTCGTGGAACGGGGTGAGCAGAGAGAACGAACTGACGATCTGGCGCATGATGGCCGGTCGTCAGTCCGCGATCAGAGTTCCTGTTCAAACAGGGTGAGGATGGCACCGTGCAGCTGCTTAACGGTGAAGTCACGCGCGCGGGTAATAAAGATTGTGTCATCGCCAGCGATGGTACCCAGAATCCCGTGCGACTTACCCAGTGAATCCAGCATACGTGCAATCAGCTGTGCTGCGCCGGGACTGGTATGAATCACCACCAGGGCATCGTTGTAGTCGATATCCAGTACCAGGTTTTTTAACGGGCTGGTGGTGGTCGGCACACCCAGCTCAGCGGGCAGGCAATAGACCATCTCCATCCTGGCATTCCGGGTGCGTACTGCGCCAAACTTGGTCAGCATTCGCGAGACTTTGGACTGATTGATATTTTCAAAGCCCTCGTCCTGAAGCGCCTGAACAATTTCGCCCTGGGAACTGAATTTTTCTTCTTTTAATAAGGCTTTGAAAGCCTTAACCAGATCGTCTTGTTTCGATGGGTTTCGCATAGGTTACCAATAAATAGAGAGAATAACCGCGCATCCGCCCGCGGCAGAGTGGTGATTATGCATTTATATGCATTTTTATGCAATCGTTCGATTGATGAGCAGCGTCCGGGCGGCTAGCGGGCGGCGATAATAGCAAATAAATCCGCTCAGACCAAAACACGCGTCACAGCCCCGGAAGGCGAAGGTTGCAAAGTTGTTATATTATTGGTGGTGTAGTAACAGAAAACGCACGTAGCCGTTCTCTGTCTGACGACGGCAAAGTTGTCGGTCATTCAGGTGCAATGATAAGTAACTTTTGAATCCGGAGATTAAGTGTGAAAACACGTAGAATTAACAACGGATATTTATCATCGCCTGAGCAGTTGATTAAGGTCTGACACAGATAGAATTTCGGCCCATCTCTGCCCCACCTTAATAAGGAGTTAAGAATGAAAGTTGCCGTTCTCGGTGCCGCTGGCGGCATAGGCCAGGCGCTCGCACTTCTGCTCAAAACCCAGCTTCCCGCAGGTTCAGAACTCTCGCTGTATGACATCGCGCCGGTTACGCCGGGTGTTGCCGTTGATCTCAGCCATATTCCTACCGCAGTGGCTATTCAGGGATTCAGTGGAGAAGACGCCACGCCTGCCTTACAGGGTGCCGATGTGGTACTGATTTCCGCGGGTGTCGCACGTAAGCCCGGTATGGATCGCGCCGACCTGTTTAACGTTAACGCAGGCATCGTCCGTAACCTGATCGAACAGGTTGCCACAACGGCACCTAAAGCGTTGATTGGTGTCATCACCAACCCGGTCAATACCACCGTGGCCATTGCGGCAGAAGTGCTGAAAAAGCACGGTGTTTACGACAAAAATCGGCTGTTCGGCGTGACCACGCTGGATATCATTCGCGCCAATACTTTTGTGGCTGCATTGAAAGGCAAGCAGCCTGACCAGGTGGAAGTCCCGGTCATTGGTGGCCACTCTGGCGTAACCATTCTGCCGCTGCTGTCGCAGGTTAAAGGCGTCAGCTTCAGCGATCAGGAAGTGGCCGATCTGACCAAACGCATCCAGAACGCCGGCACCGAAGTGGTGGAAGCCAAAGCGGGTGGCGGCTCGGCCACGCTGTCGATGGGCCAGGCAGCTGCACGTTTCGGTTTGTCACTGGTACGCGCGCTGAAGGGTGAAGCTAATGTGGTGGAGTGTGCTTACGTAGAAGGCGAGGGTGAACATGCGCGCTTCTTCTCCCAGCCGCTGCTGCTGGGTAAAAACGGTGTGGCTGAACGCAGGCCGATTGGTACCCTCAGCGCTTACGAACAGCAGGCGCTGTCAGGCATGCTGGATACGCTGAAGAAAGATATCGCCCAGGGCGAAGAGTTCGTTAAGCAGTAACTGACGGCTCAGACTTGCAATAACGCCCGGCTTTGCCGGGCGTTTTGCATTACAGTCCGCCAGACTTATAGGCGCGGGCAGCGGGTGTACCGTTGCTGGCAGGTAGCTTCTTACCCAGGGTTTCCATACGCATCTGGAACGGCGGGAACGGCATCTCAATACCGTGCTGATCAAATCCGCTGAGAATCAACTGATGCAGTTCGTGACGAAGCGGCATACGGTGTCCCATCTCAGCAGCATGCACACGAAGTTCAAATAACTGAATGCCCTGCTGCAGATCGACCAGGAAGGCTTCCGGTTGCGGCGTGTCCAGGACATAGCTGCAGCGCTCAGCCGCCTGGATCAGAATGGTGGTCACCTGTTCACTGCTGACTTTCGCCGGAGCCGGAATGGTGAGCACCACGCGCGTCACGGAATCGGACAGCGACCAGTTAATAAACTGCTCGGTGATAAAGGCCTTGTTCGGCACGATGATCTCTTTGCGGTCCCAGTCGGTAATAGTGGTCGCGCGGGTATTAATTCGCGTGATACTGCCGGTCAGATCGCGGATCGTCACGGTATCGCCGATACGAATCGGCTTTTCGAACAGGATAATCAGACCTGAGATAAAGTTGGCAAAAATCTCCTGCAAACCAAACCCCAGTCCCACACCCAGCGCGGCAACCAGCCACTGCAGCTTTGACCACTCAATACCAATCATTGAGAAACCAATCAGCCCGCCAATCAACAGCAGCAGATATTTGGTCAGTGTGGTGATGGCGTAACCCGTACCTGGCGTCAGATTAAGATGCTGCAACAGCGCCAGCTCAAGCAGCGCGGGCATATTGCGCACCAGCTGGGTGGTGATAATAAACACCAGAATGGCGATCAGCACCGACCCCAGGGTAATGGGCTGGATCGACTCTACGCCCTGCACTGAGGTACTGACGTCCCACAGCTGAATATTCTCCAGGAAGCCAAAGGCCGAATGGATTTCTGACCACAGCACAATCACGGAGACCAGGGCGATAAGCATCAGGATAGAGCGTACCAGCCGCAGCGACTGCGCACTGATCGCATCCAGGTCAATTACCGGCTCTTCAATTTCAATCGCATCAGTGTTCAGAGAGCCTTGCTCCTTCTCCTCTTCACTGCGCGCACGGTTAGCCAGCATATCGGCACGGCGCTGACGGGCGCGATCAAAGCCAAGACGGCGACGCTGAATCAGCATCCAGCGCCGGATAATGTGATAGATAACCAGCAACAGGAACCAGATGGCGACAGAGGTCTCCAGTCGCGCCAGCAGCGCCTGCGCGGTAGCCAGATAACCCACAGCGGAGGCGAGGGCAGCCATCAGCGGCATAGCGATCATCAGGTTCCACAGCATCCGGTTCACCATGTTCTCGCCATTTCCCTCTTTATCGAGATAGAGCGGAATCCCGGAACGCTTCAGGCTGACGGTCACAATGCTGATTGCCCCGCAGATCAGGATGAAACAGAGACGACCCAGCGACGAGGAGAACTGCCGATCTTCCAGATTACCAAAGGCGATCAGCAACATAATCAGCGGCACAATTAATCCGATGCTCAGCGAGTAGTAGCGCATGGCGCGCGCCACCCGGTTTTGCGGCCAGCGGAAATGCACAATGAACAGGCCGTTAGGACGGGCAAAGGCAGCGCTGATCATAAACGCCCACAGCAGCGGCAGCGTGGCGGTAATGCCATCACCAATCGCTACGGCGATAGGGTAGGGCCAGGCGTTCTGCAGGCCATAACCCAACGCACCCCATAACACCGGCAGCGGCAGCGCCACCAGGATAGACCAGAACAGGGTACGGATAGTCAGGCGGAAACGATCCTGCGTGACCTTGCCGACTTTACTGGCAGAACGGTCAAGGAAAGCATTGAAGTGGCGGCGCGAACTGATGCTGAAGCCGACCAGCAGCAACGCACCAATAATCGGCAGCACCGAGTTGCGGCTGGTAAACATCATCGCCATCGCTTTGCCGAGCTGACCCAGCGTATCCAGCGACAGCAGACGGGAAAGATCTTTGGCCAGATCCAGCGGATAACTCAAACCAATCGGGTTAACGTCGGCGGTCCAGAACAGATAGCGGTGCGTCGCCTCTTTGACTTCCGTCAGCGCATCCTGCAACTGCGTGTTGCCAACCTTAAGCTTGGTGATCTCCAGAATCAGCGTGTCACAGCCGGAGATCAGCGAATTGAGCAGTTCCCTCTGAGTGCGTAGCTGCGCATCAAGAATACGCTTCTGGTCTGCGGTGAAGGGCTGACCATCGGCCTGCCGTCCCTTGCGCAGCGCCTCCTGGCGCTCCAGCAGATCTTCATAATTGAGACGCTGCACGCGAAGCTGTGCCATCTCATTATCAATCTGCTGCGACTTGGGCATCTCCGGCAGACGCGCGACCTGCGCCCGTAACGCTTCGCCCAGCAGATTAGAGGCACCCAGCCACTGCGACTGTTCACGCAGGGTAGAGAGCGCCTGACGGACCTGAATAATCTGGTTGGTGGCCAGTCGCTGCTGCGACGCCACCAGATCCATGCGCTGCGCCTGCTGATTCAGGGCAACCGAGAGTTCGCGGTTAACCCGAAACTGATCGCTGATCTCTGGCGGAAGATCGCCACTGTTTTCTGCCAGTTGCTCGGTGCGGGCCAGCGCGACTTCGGCTTCACGTTGCCGCTGATCGTTGAGCTGGTTGCGCAGCGCCTGAAGATAGTTATCGAGCTGAGTTGCTTTGCGCTGGTGGGCTTCAGCCCGCATCCGCGCCAGTTCCTGACGGTTGTTGGCAGAGAGCTGTGCCAGCTCAAGTTCATCGACCAGCGCTTTATTCGCGGCGCTTTCCGCCTGGCGAGCCGCCAGTTGCAGCTGCCCCTGTGGCGAACTGCTGCTGACGCTCTGCAAACGGCGTTCACTCTCCGTCATCGCCCGGCGTGCTTCAGTCTGCTGCTGCGGCAGTTGCGACAGCGAATCACTGATTTCCCGCGCCCGATCCTGCTCCTGCCGTGCCTGACGCCCCTCTTCCAGCAGCTGGCTGCTGACCTGCAGGATCTCCTGATCCAGCTCGGCGCTGCTCATGTTGTTGCGCACGGTTTTCCCGCTGTCACTCAGCGCGGCGATCTGCTGACGCAGTTCGCGCGCCAGACGCGGAAAATCATCAATAACCTGCTGATATTGCGCCGCGCGCTCCAGCGATTCATCGCGTTCAGAGAGAAAGTTTAAGGCGGCTTCAATCGTCTGGATCTGTTCAGCCTGCGAGGGTGAACTTTTGGCCGATTTTATCTCTTCCAGCTGCTGTTTGAGCTGGCTGGCATCAGGAAGGCTGGCCGCGAAGGCCGGGCTGCTGAGCCACAGGCTCAGCAGCAGGAGGAGAATCGAACGCACAGAGGACACTCAATTTAATCGACGATGACGTCGGAAATGTCTGTCGCGACCGGCAGCGCAATCGCCAGCGGTTGACCCAGACGGGTTTTGCTTTCTGCTTCCAGGCTTTCAGCCAGTTTGACGCGGCCAGGTGCGAACAGATTGATGACGGTAGAGCCAAGCTTGAAGCGGCCCATTTCCTGGCCTTTCAACAGCACCACGGCGCTTTCATCATCCGCTGCCGGATAGTGCCAGCGCTTGATCACGCCTTCACGCGGTGGCGTGATGGTGCCAGCCCAGACGGTTTCGATGCTGCCGACAATGGTGGCACCCACCAGGATCTGCACCATCGGCCCGATATCGGTTTCAAAGTAGCAGATGACGCGCTCGTTACGGGCGAACAGGTTGGGAATATTACGCGCGGTCAGCGGGTTGACGGAGTAGAGGTCGCCAGGCACATAAATCATCTCACGCAGGATGCCGTTGCACGGCATATGGACGCGGTGATAATCACGGGGCGCCAGATAGGTGGTGACGAACTCGCCATCAACAAATTGGGCTGCCATCCGCTCATCACCCGCCAGCAGGGCGTCAATGGTGTAGTGATGACCTTTAGCCTGGAAAATCTGATCGCCATCAATGTGGCCGAGCTGGCTGATAGCGCCATCCGCGGGCAGGGCGATGAGATTGGCATCGGCATCCACCGGACGCGCATCGTCTTTCAGCGGACGAACGAAAAAGTCATTAAAGGTGCGATAGCTGGCGGTATCGGGCTTACGCGCTTCCGCCATGTCGACTTTGTAAAACCAGACAAAGATGTCAATGACCAGTTTGGTCAACCAACCACCGCGGCGACTGGCGCCCCAACCGGCAAGTTCAGTCAGCCATTTCTTCGGGAGAATATGATTCAAGCCGAGTTTTAAACGATCAAACACCTTAGCCTCCTGGCTATTTTATGACGTTGTAAAAAAGGGGGCGGATTGTAGCAGCGCCCCGTTCAGATGGCGACTATACCCGAATTCCGGCACGCTGCACGGTCTGGACGCGCGACTGGAATGCACCTCGCAAAATGCCCCGGCTTATCCGTTCAGACGCGGTTATACCGATTAACTTTCACCATCAGGGAAATTTTTACGCGTTTTTACCTGCGCCATGCTCTCCAGGATACGGTGGTAGTTATCAAAACGGGACCTGTTGATTTTGCCCTGTTCGACCGCTTCGCGAATGGCACAGCCGGGATCGCTGCCGTGTTTACAATCGCGGAATTTGCAATCGCCAAGGAATGCGCGGAATTCGACAAATCCGCGGGTAATTTGTTCCGGCTCAAGATGCCATAAACCGAACTCACGCACGCCGGGTGAATCGATCACATCGCCGCCGTCCGGGAAGTGATAAAGGCGCGATGCGGTGGTGGTGTGCTGGCCTAAGCCTGAGCCATCCGAAACCTCGTTAGTCAGAATAGCGACCTGCTCTTCTTTGTCGAAGCCGAGCAGGGCATTCAGCAGACTCGATTTGCCGACGCCAGACTGACCGGCAAAGATACTGATGCGGTCGGTCAGCGCCGCTTTCAGGTCGTCCATGCCGTTTTTCGCCCGGCTGGAGACCATCACCACGCGATAGCCAATATTGCGATAGATATCCATCTGCTTATCGACAAAGGCGCGCGCCTTGTCATCCAGCAGATCGGTTTTGTTCAGTACCAGCAACGGTTCAATATCCAGCGTTTCGCTGGCAACCAGATAGCGGTCGATGATGTTTAACGACAGTTCAGGCAGGATTGCGGAGACGACGATGATCTGGTCGATATTCGCCGCCATCGGCTTCACGCCGTCGTAAAAATCGGGGCGGGTTAATACGCTGGTGCGCTCATGCACCGCTTCAACAATACCTTTGTTGCCGCTGGTTGCCGGACGCCACAGCACCCGGTCGCCGGTGACCAGCGAACGAATGGTACGGCGGATATTGCAGCGGTGGGCGACGCCTGCGCTATCCTCAACATCAGCGTGCATGCCAAAACGGCTGACAACGACCCCATCTGCAGCTTCACCAAACAGGTTGTCATCCGCTTCCGGACGCTCTCTGCGTTGGTTGAGACGGCGATCGTGGTTAGCGCTTACGCGGCGTTGTTGGCCCTTCGACAGTTTATTTTTACTCACTCACCCTCACAGCGTTAGCCAGATTTCGCCCGGCTGGGCAAAACGTCTATGATACACCTTATTCATCGTAAATGACGACTACAGCAACCGCAGGAAACAGCATGGCTACTGGAAATGAACAGAATCTGATCTGGATTGATCTTGAGATGACCGGACTTGATCCGACGCACGATCGCATTATTGAAATTGCGACCCTGGTGACTGATGCCAACCTGAACATTCTGGCGGAAGGGCCGGTCATGGCCGTTCATCAGTCTGATGCGCAACTGGCGCTGATGGATGAGTGGAATGTCCGCACTCATACCAACAGCGGTCTGGTTGCGCGGGTGAAGGAGAGTCAGATTGACGATCGCGCAGCAGAGCTGGCGACCATTGAGTTCCTGAAACAGTGGGTTCCGGCGAACACCTCGCCTATCTGCGGCAACAGCATCGGGCAGGATCGTCGTTTCCTGTTTAAGTACATGCCTGAGCTGGAAGCGTACTTCCACTATCGTTATCTGGATGTCAGTACCCTGAAAGAGCTGGCTCGTCGCTGGAAACCCGATATCCTTCCTGGCTTCAAAAAAGGGGGGACGCACCAGGCTCTGGATGATATCCGTGAGTCCGTGGCGGAGCTGGCGTACTACCGCGAACACTTTTTGCAGCTTTAATCGGCGACGGGTGCGCATGAAATCACCAGGTTGCTGATTTAATCAGCAAACGCGCGGAAAGCGAAAATTTTTGCTTTCAGACGCTTGCAGCAGCAACGATTTCTCGTATAATGCGCACCCCGTACCGGTGAAGAATTTATTAACGGTACAAGGCGCGGGAATAGCTCAGTTGGTAGAGCACGACCTTGCCAAGGTCGGGGTCGCGAGTTCGAGTCTCGTTTCCCGCTCCAG